>CAVJKI010000108.1:0-6904 GCA_963649995.1 Sodaliphilus sp. | reverse complement strand
AGTAAGCCGTTCTGTCATAGCACAGATAAACTGCGGGGAATATGTCACCGTAGAAATCAAGGAAGTAGTTGATTTCCTTTGCTATCTGGCTGTTTTCGGGAAGTCTTTCGCCGTTTTCAAGGATTTCCTGTACCTCGTCGCAATTAAGCGATATACGGCGCTTATAGACTATGCCCTTGTACTTTTTCTTAAGCTCAAGGAATACATTTTTGTCGCCTGAAGCCGTACCGTAACTGCGTAACCTTAATTTTTCCTTGTAGACGGGCTTTTCAAGCGACCGCCTTATCAGTCTGAAATCGGGGGTGTCATAATAGATATTGCATATTGTGCTTTCGCCATGCTCATCGGGTATCATATATTGCTCAAATGCACTTTCGATAAGCTCTCTTTGCTCTGCACTCACAAGGTATTTAAGCTCGTGACGTTTGAAAATGCTCTTGTCCATATATCTCATTCCTTTCGGTTTCTTTGATTTCGGTGTTGCTTTTTTGTTTCTGCTGTAATGATACCGCTTCTGCCTTAAAGAAACCTTAGAGAATTTTACAAAAACTTTACAAAAGGGTGAAAGTATTGTGAAAAAGCTCTCCGATAAAATGCCGATATGCCTTAAAACGCCGTTATAAAGCCGAATTTTGATGTTAAGTCCGATATGCCTACAGCAGTGAAAATGTTTTATTTTTAAGCTCTGAAAAGACCTTTGCCCTTGATTTTTTCCACGATTTATGAGATAATATAAAATAGGAAAGTTTATCCGCACTGTTGTCATTTAAGGTGCGGAACGGGAAATAAATCAATAAGAATCAAGAAAAGAGAAATATGGCACAATTTTTGAATTTTAAAGGAGATTATAAAGGACTTACCGAAAAAAAGGCGTCCGATAATCTCAGTATGTACGGAAGCAATATATTTACCGAAACCGAAGACAAGAGCTTTAAGGCGTATCATTATCTGCTTGACCCTATTGCGGTACTTTTGTTTATTGCGGGGCTTATTCAGATATTTGCGCTGTCGCAGTATATCACCGGCATAGTGTGCATAGCTATGTATGTGGCACAGGCGGTAACACTGTGCGTCATCTGCGGGAAGAATAACGAAACGATAAGAAACCGTACCTTGTCCGCAAAGCTGAAGTACAGGGTTATCCGCGACGAAGCGTTACAGCTTGTCCCTGCGTCCACGCTTGTACCCGATGATATAATAATTGTTCAGGGAGGAGAAATAGTTCCCGCTGACGCACATATACTTGAATATACGGGACTGACCCTCGACGAAAGCAGATTCACAGGCGACAGCACTCCCGTGCCTAAGCATGACGGTGCCGATCCTAAGGCTACGGGACTGAAAAAAAGCTGTATCTATGCGGGAACAAGAGTGCTTACAGGCTCTGCCGTTGCAAGAGTAGTCGCTACAGGCGAAGATACATACAGAGCAAGAAACGGCGAAAAGCTCGGTAAATCGGCAGACCCCAATTTCTCACGCTATGAAAAGACCTGTGTAAAGCTCAGACTTCCGCTTGCTGTAGCGGCAATAGTAATTTGCGTTATAGGCGTTCTTATACAGATATTTTCGGGAAGAACGACCGATGTTTTCGGCGTGATAGTCAGTGCCTGCGGATGGCTTATATGTATGTTCATGCCGTTTGTAGAGCTGTTTATAAGAATGTACAATATGAATTTTGTCAGCCGTATAGAGCGTAAGGGCGCTATAATCAAAAACCTTACCGTTCCCGAAAAGCTGAACAGCCTTTCCGCTCTTATAATTGACAAGTCGGCTGTGGTTGCGCCTAATATGCTTGAGGTTGCGGGCGTATACAGTAAAAACCCGGAGCTTATGACTACAGTTACGGTACTTGCGTGTGACAGAGAGGATACAACCCCGGCGGAGCAGGCGTTTTTACTAAATGCCGCACTCGGCGGAACAGATGTCGCAACCATAAAAAGAAACGAGGTATCGGCTCAGTTTCCTTATAACGACACTGACAGGATAGGCGGCAATATATATAATATGGGCGGTCAGCACTTAGTCTGCGTGAAGGGCGCTGTAGAAAAGGTCACGGGATTATGTGATATGAGTCCTGACGATATGTTCAAGACAACGAATCGTGCCGCAACTCTTGCAAAACGAGGACTTGAAGTGTGGGCGGTGGCATATTATATCGTTCCCGACGGTGAGGAGCTTCCAAAGAGCCTTTATTCGGTACGTTACATCTATATGGGGCTGGTATCGTTTATGAACGCAACAAGGGATATGATACCCCTTGCTTTACAGGGCTGTAAAAGAGCGGGAGTAAAGCTTGTGCTTACCTCCTCCGACAGTCCCGAAACCGCAAGCTCTATGGGCAGAAAGATAGGTCTTTCCGATTACGGAATGATTTCGGGCGACGCAATATCCGAAAGTGCGGTAACAGGCGAGCTGCTTGACTATACAAAAGCGGAAATATTCTGCCGTGTCAATGCCGCACAGCGTGTTTCAATTGTCGACAGCCTCAGACAGGCGGGCGAAACAGTTGCCGTAGTCGGCTACAGCGACAGCGATTACGAGATAATAACCCATGCCGACCTTGGTATAACCTCGCTTGAAAATACAACGGGCTGTGTTTATGAAGCAAGCGGACTTATCGTCCGTGACGATAATTTTTCTTCCGTAGTAGAAATGATAAAAGAAGCAAGACAGCTGCATAGAAACATAAAGCGCTGTATATTCATACTTCTCTCGGCACTTATAACGTTTTCTATAACGGCAATTACCGATATGATAACAGGCTTCGGCGTGGTAACTCCGATGCTTGCGGCATTGCTTACAGCTGTAATCGTTCCGCTTTTCTGTACGGGCTTCAGAAACGTAAAGGCTGACATCAAGAGCAATATGACACGCTCCGGCTTTATTTCACGAGGCAAGCCCGATAAAAAATTCTTCACAAGAAGTATCATTTGCGGAGTGATCTGCGGTGCTGTTTCAGCACTGTTTTTAGGAATTGCGGGCGGTCTGATGGCGAGCTCTCAGGTATCCTCCGCAATGCTCACATTGATTACTGTAATGACAGGAGCAATGTGCCTTACCGCTGTGGATAAGCGTATCGGTGCAATAAAAAACGGAACAATACCGAAATATATGACGGCGGCTGTAATAACAGCTTCGCTTGCGGCGATACTGTTACCGTACATACCCTTTATAAATTCGCTGTTCGGTCTTGCAATGCCTCACCCGCTTGCAAGCATAATGGCAGTGCTCTCAGCGCTCGTTCTCCCTGTGGGACTTCAGATAAAAAAACGCTTAAACAAGTAAAATCAGAATCAGAAAGTAAGGAGTAAATATGCTGACTCATCTTCTTAACATCGTATACGGTATAGTATTCGGTGTTGCAAACGTTATCCCCGGTGTCAGCGGCGGAACTATGATGGTAGTTTTCGGCGTTTATGACAAGGTAGTTGAAGTGCTTACATTAAAGCTTTCAGCTATAAAGAAGAATATCAAATTCATAATCTTTTTCGGTATCGGTGCCGTTATCGGCATTCTCGGCTTCTCGTTTGTCATAACGTGGCTGTTCGACAATTTCCCTACAGCGACCAATATGTTCTTCATGGGTCTTATCCTCGGAAGCATACCGCTTATCTATCGTAATATGACAGTCGGCGGCAAGAAGATAACACCCAAGTGCCTGTTTGCGTTTATACCTGCACTGGTGCTTGTAGTCGGAATGACAGTAATAAACAAGCTCCCCCAGAACGAAACCTTTGCAATAAGCGCTGTTCAGAACACCTCCGACTGTACTGTTACTATCACAAACAACGGTACTTATGATATGAAATCGGACTGGCAGTTAAAGGTCGCAGGTAAGATAGATGGCGAGCTTTCAGGCTGTGAAGTGAAGAAAGCCTCTGCTGACATGACTACTCTTGTCGGAACTGATGGCAGTGAAATCCCCAAGGGGCAGAGCGTCACTTTGACCTTGCCCGCAGATACCGATATATCTTCAATAGATAACGACAGCTTTACCTACACCTATAAAATGAATCCCATGCTGTTTATAACGCTTCTGCTCGGAGTTACCGTTGCCGCAATTGCAATGATAATCCCCGGTGTAAGCGGCTCGTTTGTAATGGTGCTTCTCGGCATATACACAACCGTTATCGGCGCAATAAAGAGCTTTGACTTCATGATACTCATACCGACTGCAATCGGTGTATTTATCGGCGTTGTGTTCGGCGCAAAGCTGATTTCGGTGCTCATGAAGCGTTTCTCACTTCTTGTTTACAGTGCGATAATGGGTCTTGTACTCGGCTCGCTGTACGCAGTATTCCCCGACGGCTTCGGCTTTAATTTGGAAACCGCCGCAGGCTTCGGCGCACTCCTTATCGGAGGAGCTATCGCCGTACTTGTCGGTAAGAACACCAAGGTTGAAGAACAGTAAAATGCAATAATATATCCTCCGCCGTGATTACACAGCGGAGGAACATTTTTTTGCCTCAACCGTTATTAAAAAATGGGGTTGAGGGGCGTAGCCCCAGTAATATAGCCCCGGCATGGATGCAGGGCGTGTATGCCACAAGGCTTTGCAGGACGCAAAGCCCACAAAGCGTTCTTAAAGGGATAGAGAATTTGTTCTGTTCTTTAAAAAACAGACTTTTTCCACAAGCTGAAATCCGCTGCTTCAACCAAAACAGCGGATTTAATATTTTTCTGTTATTCACTTCTGAGCGCCAGCACAGGATCCTTTTTAGCCGCATAGTGCGACGGAATAAGACCTGCTATCAGTGTCAGCATCATGCTGATGATTACCAGTATGATCGCACCCTGCCACGGCAGTACGCACATACCCGAAATGCCTGTGAGATTGTAAACGATAGCATTAGCGGGAATAAGCAGTAACAGCGTTACACCGATACCGATTGCTCCTGCGGCAAAGCCCACAATAAGCGTTTCTGCATTGAACACACGGGAAATATCTCTCTTGCTTGCACCCATAGCACGCAGTATACCGATTTCCTTTGTTCTTTCGAGAACTGATATATATGTTATAATTCCTATCATTATCGACGATACAACAAGCGATATTGCCACGAAAGCAATGAGTATCACGCTGATAGCATCGATTATCGTCGATACCGATGTCATCATAAGTCCGACAATATCGGTGTATTCGATCTTCAGATCCTCGTTGCCGTCAGCCTTTACCTTGTCGTTGTAGTCGCTTATTATCTGCTCGATCTTTTCCTTTGAATCAAAATCCTTGGGATAGATATTTATTTTGCTTGGCTCGTCAAGCGAAGCTACTCCGAGAAGCGTCATGTTTCCGTCATAAGTAGCGTCTGATTCCGTACTCATCTGCTGTGCAAATGCGTCGGCGATCTGCTGTTCTGTCATGCCCATCTGTTGTGCCTGCTGAAGCTGTGCCATTATCTGAGCCTGCTGGTCTTCGGGCAGTGTAGCGATATACGCTTGTATATCCTCCATTGTTATGGCTTTCTTGTCCTCGTCCTTAGCAAATTCTTTACCTGTGAAAATATCCGTGTCGGGCGAATCCTTCTGTGCTTTTACTATCTCACTGTCGTTTACCTTGTTTACAAGATACTCTGTAAGCTCGTGCGTATAACCGATCGCCGATGATGAGCTTGACGACATTATGCTGTTTTCCTCAGGCTTTATAATACCGACAACCTTTATCGGCTCAGCGTCCTCAACAACCTTTGTCATATAGATCTTATCTTCACTCTTGTCGACCCACACACCGTTTTCTTTCTCGTAAAATTCAGGGTTGGTAACAAGTCTGAATTCAAGTCCGAGAAGCTCGTCATAGGTGTAAGTCTGCAATTCGCTTGTGAAGTCGACCTTTTCATTCTCGTTGCTCATGGCGCTCTTAACAGCGTCAATAAGTGCGTCGCTGTCCATAAGTCCGAGACAGTAAAGGCTGTAGTCGGAGATCTCGTTATCCTTGTCGACCATAACCACAACCTCGTTGTATGCATTCGGCATTCTTCCCGCAAGCACCTTGTACTGCTCGTTTAACAGCTTGTCGTTGTCGAGAAGCTCTGTCCATGTGTCATAGCTTGAGCTTACAACGTTGCTCATAAGCTGTGAGTCGTACATTGCGTTGGTCATGCCCATGTCCTCAAATAGGGTAGAGGGGTTGACCTGTATTATACCTTTGTCCTTGTCGTTCCTGTAAATGTTGAGCGGCGTGGAGTAGCCGTACATTATGTCGCTTACATAGTCGTTTATTTCTTTTCCGTCGTTTTCAAGATAAGTCTTGAAGCTCTTTAAATCGTTCGATTTGAGCTGTGTAAGCATGGCGTTTACCATACTGCCCATTATATTGTTCGAGTGTATCTTGCCGTCGTCCTCGCTGTCGCTCTTGTTATCCTTCATCATTGACGTCATCATCGACGACATATCCATAGCGTTACGGGAGATAGATATAGGGTAGCTTGCAAGCGTTTCCTCCTCAACCGACTTTATATAAAGCTGTGCGCCGCTTGATATTGACAGAATAAGCGCAATACCGATAATACCGATGCTTCCCGCAAACGATGTCATAAAAGTTCTGCCTTTTTTTGTCATGAGGTTATTCAGACTGAGCGACAGTGCGGTGAAGTATGACATTGAAGGCTTCTTTACCTTCTTTTCCTTGCCCTTTTTCTTTTCAATAGGCTCGACTACATTTCTGTCATACGGATTTGTGTCGTCAACTACCTTGCCGTCAAGCAATCTGATTATTCTGTTTGAGTATTTTTCCGCAAGCTCGGGGTTATGCGTTACCATGATAATCAGCTTGTCTCTGGATATTTCTTTTAAAAGCTCCATTATCTGAACGCTGGTTTCACTGTCAAGCGCACCCGTAGGCTCGTCGGCAAGAAGTATATCAGGCTCGTTTACAAGCGCTCTTGCGATAGCAACTCTCTGCATC
>CAVJKI010000107.1:3912-6932 GCA_963649995.1 Sodaliphilus sp. | reverse complement strand
CTCATGAATGATACCAAACGGTTAAATTCATTGTCGGTTATTTTAAGCATTACGGCTCACCTGCCTTTTTATTTGTTTTCTTCGCTTGCATGTTCGTCAATAAGCTTTGAAACGTCAAGAACGAGCTTTATTCCGTCGTTCATTTCAAGTATCGACTTTATGAATTTATTTGAGTTTACGCCCGTAAGTTCGGGAGTCTTGGATATATGCTGTTCCGTTACCGGAATAACGTCTGCAACACTGTCAACTATAAGTCCGACAGAAACATCGCCTGTTGAAACGATTATTATGCAGGTACGGTCGTTGAAAGGAATTTCTTCCTTGCCGAATCTGCTTCTGATATTTACAACGGGTACTATTTTACTGCGGACATTGATTATGCCTTTGATATATGAAGGCACTCCGGGTACTGCCGTTATCGGCGGTACTTCTATAATTTCGATTACATCGGGTATCTCAATACCGTATACCTGATCGCCTATATAGAAAGTGAGTACCTTTGTTATTACCGTATTCTGAGGATCCTTCTTTGCGTCCTCCATAGCCTTCTGAGTGTTCAGAAGTTCCTGTAATTTATCATTATAATTCTCTGACAAAGTAAAGCCTCCGTTTCCTTAGCCGATAAGATTATTTACATCTATTATGAGCGATATTGTACCGTCGCCCATTACCGTACAGCCTGACAGACCCTCTGCCTTTATATTGTACTGGCTGAGATATTTCGGGAACGGTTTTACTACAACAGGCTGTTCGCCTATCAGTTTATCAGCAAACAGGCAGACATTCTTTCCGCCGACATCTACAAGCAGAAGAATACCGTCCTCAAGATTTGTAACCTCGGTTGGCATATTGAACTTTTCATGCAGACGGAGGATAGGATAGCAAACGCCTCTTATCATTATCATTTCGCCCTGCTTTGTGTCATGCAGAAGCTGGTTGTTTGCCACCATAAGGCTTTCCTTGATAGATGAAATCGGTACGGTAAAGATAGTAGGACCGACCTGTAACTTCATACCCTCAACTATAGCGAGCGTGAGAGGTATTCTTATAATGAAGCTTGAACCCTTTCCTTCCTCGCTCTCAACAGTGAGCGTACCGCCGCACTGTTCGATATTACTGCGTACAACGTCCATACCTACGCCTCTGCCGCTGTACTCGGTAACGGTATCGTTTGTTGAGAAGCCGGGCAGAAGTATCATATTCTGAATTTCTTTTGTCGTATATTCGTTTTCGGGCTTTGTAAGTATGCCGTTCTTCTTAGCCTTTTCCATTACCTTTTCGCAGTTGATGCCTGCACCGTCGTCTGAAACGGTGATGATAACCTCACCTGCGGAGTGCTTGGCAGACAGCTTTACAGTACCCTTTTCGGGCTTGCCCTGAGCTATACGGACATTGACATCATCTTCAATGCCGTGATCCATGCAGTTTCTTACAAGGTGCATAAGAGGATCGTTAAGATTATCGACTATACTCTTATCAACCTCGGTCGTTTCGCCCTCAAGAACAAGCTCGGCTTCTTTGTTGAGCTTTATTTTCATGTCACGGACAATTCTGCCCATCTTCTGGAACACGCCCGCGAGCGGTACCATTCGGATAGACATAACCGTGTCCTGAAGCTCATCGGTAAGCTTTCTGAGCTGTCTTGCCGCCTTTGAAAAGCTTTCAAGTTCAAGTCCCTCAAGGTCGGGATTTGCTATTACCATTGACTCGGTGGTTATGATCTCACCTACAATGTCGTGCAGTGTGTCAAGCTTTGACAGATTAACGCTGATAAGGCTCTGCTTCTGCCCGCCGCTTGCTTTCTTTATGTCCTCCTGCGCCTTTGTTACCGCATTTTTAGCGGCAGGCTTCTGAGGAGCGGGTTGAGCAGCAGGTGTTTTTTTATCTGCTTTTGCGGGAGTGGGTGCAGAAGCTGTTGCGGGAGCGGACTGCTCGGCGACGGGAGCAGGCTTTTCTTCTGAAACAGCGGATGCCGAGGTATCTATTACTTCGTAGGACTCAACGTTTACGGCACCCTCAATGGTTTTAAGAACAGCGTCGTTGTTGCCGTCAAAGCCCTTGAATGTTACCAGGAAGCCGTTTTCCACAATATCCTTTGCGGTGTCCGCATTTGATTCAACATCGGGAGGAGTACAGCTGATTACCTCAGCCTCGTCCTTTATTTTTGTCAGCAGGAGGAAAGCACGGAGGTTTTCCATCTTACAGCCGTCCTCAAAGAATACACGGACTGTCATACTGCCCTCAACGTTATTTTGGGCAGAAGCCGCCGACGCCGCAGGCTGTGCCGCTGTTGCAGCTTCGGGAGCAGTGCCGTTTTCCATCGCTTTGAGCTTTTCGGTTGCTTCTTCAAGCTTCTTGAAAGTGTCTGAGAAGTCGGTCGGCGTATAGTCATCATCGCCCGAATTCTGTATGTATTCTATTTCCGCCTTATATAAGTCGGAAACCTCAAATATAAGCTCGTATACAAAGTGTGCGTCTTTGGCAATTTCGGGTTTTTCTCTTATTATAAAGAACATATCCTCGCCCTTGTGTGCAAGGTGCTGAAGATTTTCAAATCCCATCATTGCAGACGAGCCTTTAATGGTATGCATGATTCTGAATATCTCATTGATATCCTCCTGAGAGAACACGTTTGCGTCCTCTGTTCTGAGAAGAATTTCATCGAGCTGTTCAAGCAATGTATTGGTTTCAAATATGTACATTTCAAGCATGGATTCCATGCCGGGTTCAACCTTTGCCATATACAAAACCGCCTTTCCCTGATTTTTTTATTTTGCAATCGTAAGATTGATATTGATAAATCCCTGAAAATGTGCTAAACTTAAAGTCAAGCAATATGAAGCATATCTGTACGGGTGTGCTTCTGAAAGGAAATATATATGCCCAACATTCCACAAATAACGGCTCCCGTTTCAAATAACAAGAGCTATTCATTTACAAACCGCCAGTATGACGGCAACATAGAACCGTTTGACATGGTTGAGCTTGCCCAACCTATCAAGACATCTACCGCGCAGGAT
>CAVJKI010000107.1:0-3902 GCA_963649995.1 Sodaliphilus sp. | reverse complement strand
CTACTGCACAGGACAACGATTCTGCCGCCGCTATGATGATGGGCAGAAAGAATCTCGCTCCGCTTACTGTTCAGATAAAAGATCCCACTATGGCGGTCGAAACGCTCAAGAACCTGTTAAGCTCGGATCTGCTCGAGCAGACGATGATCAACGGTTACACAGAGCTTTACGACGATATGGATGAACTTATCAAGAGCTTTTATCTTGCTCCCGAAAAGCTGGTCCGTGAGATTCAGAACCAGGAAAAGCAGAACACGATGTTCAGCGGTGATGAGTTTTACAAGCTGCTTCACGGTATCCTGAAGACCACCACAAGCCCCGATATAAAAGAAAGTATCGGTCAGCTTCTTAAAGCACTCAACTATTCGTCAAACAAGCAGGAGATACTTAATGCACTCGGTGCTAATCTCAAATTCCTGTCCGAATATTTTTCACCTAACGAGTCGCTCTCCCGCAAGCTCTCCGATTTGTCTTCACAATGGAAGAGCAGTAGTGCGGCTGATATGTTCGAGCCGCTCAAGAGTGAAACGCTCGCACTGCTGAAGGACGTTTCCGCAAGTCTTCTGAACGATGAAAGAACACAGACGTTCATTCCGCTCATAATACATAATCTTTCACGCTACAACACCAACAACGGTATGCTCAAGGAGAGTTTTGCAAATCTTCTTGCATATATTCCGTCGGATGATATGCGTAGGGAGCTGTCCGTTGCATTTGGAAATCTTCTTAAAAAGATCTTCAGCAAAAAACAGCTCAGCGAGATGTCGGATATTCCTGATAGTTATAATAATACACTAAATCAGTCCGAAAATCAAGACTATTTAAGCATTTTTGACAATAAAGCCGAAAAATTAACTCTGTCTTTGTTCATTAAGTCACATTTATCCGATGAAGGCTATCTTGCGGAACTGGATTTATCCAGGGATAAACTGGAATTTCTGACATCTCCGTTTGATGAAGGAAAACAATCCGGATTGCAGACACTTAAGAATATAATAATGGCAATGCTGACAGGCACGGACAGCCGACAGATTATTCCTGCGGTACATCGTGATTTTCAGGGAATCAAGGATATGGCGGCGCTTGTTGACTACCTCAACGAGATTCTCCGTGAAATGCCGGACATACCTCAGCGTGACACGCTTTTTGAGTTTTTCACCAATATAGTAAACGAGATGGCACAGCGTAAGGAACTGCCGCCTTCGAGCAATATCCCTTCCGCACCGTCTACTCTTGATAAGCTGACCGATTTTATCGGTAAGAATATAAATCACGAGGCTATTCAGTCGCTGGACGATTTCAATGCGTCAAATCTTCTGCAGAGCCTTCTCAATGCACCGGGTGTATTCACACCTCTTGCACACTATATCCTGCCGTTGCAGATTGAGGATACAAAGGCATTCGGCGAGCTGTGGGTCGATAACGATGAGAATAACCCTAACAACACGCCTGTCGGACAGAAGAATTACCACTTGTTCCTGACCTTTGACGTTGAATCTATAGGACGTTTTGAGGTCGATATGTACGCACTGGGTGAAAACATCAATCTGTCGCTTCTTTATCCCGAAAAGTTCGGCTTCAAGATAAAAAGGCTGAGCGATAAAATTGACCTTATAATAAGGAATATCGGCTATAAGCCCGCAAAATTTGAAACTGCGGTGCTGAGAAAGCCTCATGTACTTACCGAGGTTTTCCCGAAAATAATAGACAGGAGGAAAGGTCTTAATGTCCAGGCGTAATTTAGGTAAGCAGGCGGCTGCGGCGCTGAAATACAACCCCGACTTAAACTATGCTCCCGTTGTGGTAGCGTCAGGTCTTGGCGAGCTTGCAAAGAAGATCATAAATATTGCAGACGAGAACGGCGTTCCCGTTTACCGTGACGACAGCACGGCGGCATTGCTTGTAATGCTCAACAGCGGTGAAACGATCCCCGTTGAGTTGTACAGAATTATTGCGGCTATCTATGCGGAGGTAGTTTACTCCGCTAATGATATGAAAAAAGGCAAATAAGCCGAAACAAAAAGAAAGAAGACGAAGAAAATGGTAAAAACAAAGAATCTCACACTTATTGTGACTGCGGCGGTGCTTGCCGCACTGACCTGTGTAGCGACAATAGTAGTACAGATACCCATGCCGCTTACAAAGGGCTATGTAAATCTGGGCGATGTAATGGTGCTCACATCGGCATGGCTTATCGGCTCGCCGTGGGGAATTGCGGCGGCAGGCATCGGCTCTGCGATGGCAGACTTGCTGACGGGCTATGCTTATTATGCGCCCGCCACCCTGATAATCAAGGCTTTTATGGCTGTTGCGGCATTATACATAGCAAAGGGCTTTATGAACAGCTCTTATATGAAGTCACTTATCGGTAAGATACTCGGCGGCACAGCGGCTGAAATCATCATGATCGCAGGTTATTTCATTTACGCAATTATCCTTTACAGCAATGTCGCAACAGCGGCGGCAAGCATTTTCGGAAATGCGATACAGGGTGTTGTCGGGCTGGTAGTCGGTGTATTGCTGACCGTTGCACTTGAAAAAGCAGGAGTAAAGAAATTGCTCGGTTTTGAAAAATAAGTAATACACATATTAAAGCCTGATTTTAACCGATTGTGCCATTATGTTGCAAATATCTCCTTATAATGTTAAAATAAACTGATAACAAATATCTTCAAATCCGGCTGTGACAGGCCGTGTTCAAATAAGGAGAAATCAATGAAATTGAAATTTTCGTTTAAAACGATAGCTTGTATAACTGCGGTGATGGCAGTAGCGGCCGGAGCTGTGATAAGCGGAGAGGACCATACCGTAAATTATGCAAACGGATATATAACACCTGATAATAATATACAGTACAGCGGCTAGGAAAAGCATATCTACTCGGTATGCAAAACGTCAGAAGAACGTGACACGAATCCTCTGGGAAATGACTGGGATAATGATTTCACAATAGATAAAGAGCCTACCTGCACCTCAGCAGGGCAGAAAACCAGAGCCTGCACAGTGTGCGGATATACCGAGTACGAAGATACCGATATTGATATGGATGCACATTTATGGGAAGACGATTATACGGTAGATAAAGAACCGACTTGCACCGCAAACGGCTCAAAATCAATACATTGCGCACGTTGCGGTGTGACCAAGGATTCAACGGTTATCCCTGTTATCGATCATACTTACGGTGAGTGGGAAACAGTAACGCCTGCAACCTGTACAGAAAACGGCGTAAAGAAGCGTGTATGCACTGTATGCGGATATGAGCAGACAGATGTTACAGAGGCGGCACATGAATGGGAAAGCACACGAACAATTGATATACTTCATGCACCGAATACGGCGAGGATTCGATCCACTGCAAAAATTGCGACGCAAGAAAAGATATTGAAGAGCTTTCTCGGAAGGTCACGACTGGTCCGAGTGGGAAACGCTCGTTGAGCCTACAAGAACATCTGAGGGTAAAGCGTACAGATTCTGCTACACCTGCGGTATCAAGGAAGAAAAAATGCTTGACAAGCTGACCGATGAAGCCGACTGGCAGCATGATGATAAAAAGCACTGGCACAAGGATGAAGACGGTAATATTATCAATCTTGATGATCACGAATTTATATGGGTAGTAGATAAAGAGCCTACTGATACAGAACCGGGTATAGGTCATTATGAGTGTATCTCCTGTGCCTTTGAGCAAGCGCCTCAGGAATTTAATAAGGATAACCCCGTAACAGGCGGCGAATCAATTGCACTGTGGGCGTCGGTAGTATTTATTGCCGGCGGTATAGCTCCGATAACGCTGAAGCTCAAGCGCAGAAAGAATAAGTAAATATATCATCACGGCAGGACAGACACGGTGTTTGTCCTGCTGTTTTTTATAAGATAATACATTATCAACGGCTGATACC
>CAVJKI010000106.1:5212-6973 GCA_963649995.1 Sodaliphilus sp. | reverse complement strand
CGATGCTCTCACTGATCACCGCATTGTAGCCGCCTATATCAAAGCTGATTGATTTAAGCGGTCCTTCAACGGAAAATTCCGCCATAGGTTTTATAAGGTCTGTCATTTTTTAATGCTCCTCCCTTATTTTTACGGGACTGTTCCCATAATGAATATTTTATATCTTTATATAAATTTAATGTTAAGTCAGGGGTTGGATTTTACACACGCTGTAAAGCGTTCGTTAAAAATCGCTCTTTTCCTTGAACGCCGCCACCGTATAGCCGATCTTCGGCACAAACAGCGGCAATACCGCTGTAACGGGATTGATTATTCGTATCGCTGTCACCGGGTTTATGATCTTAAAAAACATCAGCGCACCGAGAATTACGAATGTGCCGATATATCTTGCTCCGTAGCTGCCGTTCATGGCGAGCTTCGCGGATTTTTCGGTCATTGTGACTGCTTTTTCCGCACTCATCGCCATAAGTACGAAATTCAGTGCCGAAACCGCTGTACCGACCGCCGCACCCGTAAGCAGTGTGTAGTCGCCTATTCCCGAAATTATCAGGATAACGCTCACAATTCCAAGCAATACAAGTGCCCCGATATAATACGGCAACAATGCCATAAATTCCTTGAATGAGGTTGTTTCGGTAAATTTCTTTTTCATATTTAAAGCTTCCTGTCACGGCGATTATCGTCGTAATAGTCGTTGTCACGGCGGTCGGAAAGATATTTATAGGTTTTTTTGTCGTCCTTTCCGCCGTACATTTTTATAAGATTCCTGAGATAAGTCCCGACTCCCGAAATCATAGTGATTATACCTGCAAACACAAACAGGATCATAACCCATGACGGAAGCGAAAGCTTGTCCGCCAGTACATTGCCTCCCCAAATAAAAATCAGCAGGGGAGTGAGTACCAGAAAGCCTATCTGACTTACGACCGCATAGACCTTAAGAGGATTGTCTTTCTTGCTCATTTTTTATCAGTAAACCAGCTTTTGCAGACGCCACTGTCCGTTTACCTTAAGCATATTGGCTGTGACCTTCTTTGTATCGTTCTCCGAGCCGGAGACTGTGCTGTCGACAGAGGAGTTTTCTTCAGCCGAATTCAGCTCGACGATAATATCACATTCGGTATTTGACTTGGGGTGGAGTGTAAACTTAGCGTTTGACCAGGTGTAGCCGTAGTCAATAGCCTTGAATCTGCCGTTTTCATCTACCATGTTTACGTCAAGACCGATACCCTTGTTACCGTCTTCGTCTGTCTCCTCGGCATAAACCGCAATGTTGTTGCCGTTTATGTTTGTGAGGATACGCTTTGCCTCTTTTTCAACAAAAGTTGAGTTTACAAGTGTTTCTATGTCTGATATTGTCTTGTAGCTGTCGCTCTTTACAGTGTAATATCCGTCCTCGGGGATATTGTTGTACGGCTCTGCCTGGTGGGGAAGTCCGTACTGTAAATAGATTCTGAATACCTCGCAGTTGTTCTTGATAAGAGTTACTGCATTCATATTCATTTCTTCGTTTATCTCGTCAGAGGGAACGTAATTATACTGATTATTCTGTGTCTGCTGCTGAGAAGTCTGATACAGCAGGAATAAAGTTGTTGCAATTGCAAGTACAGCTACAATGATCGTGGCGATCGTAGCCGCTGTGTTTTTCTTACTCATGGACACCTCCGTAAAAGTGGTTTATACTTTATTATACAACTTATATCTCAAAATTTCAAGCGGTTTTGTGGGATTTTCGGATTATGAGGCTTAACTGTGAAACGC
>CAVJKI010000106.1:0-5202 GCA_963649995.1 Sodaliphilus sp. | reverse complement strand
TAATATACGGTTAAATATTAACAAATATTAACTTATGCCCCTTTATTTCGAGTTCGGCTTTCTGCCTGTAAGGAATGAAACGCTTCTTTCGATAGATGTGCGGACGTGTTCCATTTCTTCGCTGTGGAGCTTGCCTGCATTACGGTAATCAAAGCTGTTGCAGAAGTCGTTTACATCGCTGTTGAGCTTTGTTATGTATTCCTGCATTATCGTGTCCATCACCTTTACAAACTCGGCTCTGTCGTTTTTCGCCATCTTTGTTTCGCTGAGCTGTACAAGGTAGTGATAGTGCGGCATACAGAAGCACTCCTGCGACTTGAACAGGTTCTTGAACTTGCCGTCCTTTGCAAACATCGTGAATACTGTTTCAAGCATGTGGTCAACGCCCCACTGCACCTTTGAGCAGACAAAGCAGGTATCGCCTACCGCACCCGCCTTTTTAGCTTTTGCGTCTTTGGGTGCAAATAAACCTTTTTTCTCGAAAATGTTGCCTCTGAGCACTTCAAGGTGACTGTTGAGCATAAGTCCGAGCGATAAGCGGTTGTTCTGCATCATCAACTGCTGATAGTGCGTAAAGCAGAAGCCGAGCCTGTTGGTATCCTGTCTTACGTCAGGTTCCATCATTGCAGCCCCCATTATATATTCGCAGATATGCTCCTCTACCGTATCTCTCATGCGGCAGATAGGACAGCCCTCACGAGGCTCAAACACTTCGTTTACAGGAATGGTAAGTATGCTTTCTCTCACTTTTTTCGTTTCCTTTCAGAAAATTTTATATTTGCGGAACGCTCCGCGATAATTGAATATGCTTTGTCGGTTTATAGGGACAAGGCGTTTTTTCGTAAAAATTTTTTCATGTCGGTCTTGTAATTTCCCTGTTAATATTGTATTATATATAACGGAAATAATCAAGACCAAATCAAAAATTTTTCCGTACATAAAAACAGATAACGGCAGATGATAATATGGATTACACCTTTACTTGTAACAGCTTTGATATAAAACGCACGCTTTTTTGCGGACAGGCTTTCCGTTGGAAAGAGCTTGACGGCAGATTTTGCGGTATAGCAAGCGGCAAATACGCCGAAATATCCGACAACGGAAACGGCACTTATACTGTCTACGGAATAGAAAATGAAGATATTTCTTATTGGCAGACGTATTTTGATCTTGATACGGACTATGACGCACTGATAAAGCAGTTTTCTCAGGACGAATATATGCGCCTTGCCTGCACCGAAAATCCGGGTATCCGTGTACTGCGGCAGGAGCCGTTTGAAACGCTTATAAGCTTTATAATCTCGCAGAACAACAATATCAAGCGTATAACGGGAATTATCGACAGGCTGTGCGAAAGCTTCGGCGAAAAGACGGCGCACGGATATGTTTTCCCGACGCTCGAAAAGCTTGTCGGTGTTACCGCCGAGGACTTAGCACCGCTCAGAGCGGGCTTCAGAGCCAAATACATAGTTGACGCAGTAGAAAAGCTTAACAGCGGAGAGGTTTCTCTTGACGGAATAAAGACAATGGATACCGATACCGCAAGGGAGGAGCTTAAAAAAATCAAGGGTGTCGGAAACAAGGTCGCTGACTGCGTACTGCTTTTCGGTTATCACAAGACGGACGCTTTTCCGAGAGATGTATGGATAAAGCGTATAGAGCAGAAATTATATCCTGACGGACTGCCCGAATGTATAAAGGGCAATGAGGGCATAGCACAGCAGTTTTTGTTTGACTATGCAAGAACGCACGAGATCTGACGGAGATAAAGAATGGTTAATATAGGAAACGAGTGGGACGAGCTGCTTGCAGACCAGTTCCAAAGCGAATATTATAAAAAGCTGAGAAAATTCCTTGTCAGCGAATATAACAACCACAGGGTATATCCCCCTGCGGACTGCATTTTCAACGCACTGAAATATACACCGTATTCAAAGGTAAAGGCAGTGCTTTTGGGACAGGACCCATATCACGGAGCGGGACAGGCACACGGACTTTGCTTTTCGGTAAAGCGTGGCGTAATGCCGCCGCCTTCTCTTAAAAATATCTTCACCGAGATACATAACGACCTCGGCATAGACTTTGATATGTCGGTGGGCGAGCTTACCGACTGGGCAAGACAGGGCGTTCTCATGCTGAACACCTCGCTTACTGTCCGTGAGGGCATGGCAGGAAGTCACAGAGGCAAGGGCTGGGAGATACTCACCGACAGGATAATAGAGCTTTTAAACGAGCGTGACGTACCCACGGCTTTTATATTGTGGGGCAGTAACGCAAAGTCGAAAATGCCGCTTATAACCAACCCTAAGCACGCAGTTTTCACAGCGGCGCACCCAAGTCCGCTGTCGGCATATAACGGATTTTTCGGCTGCCGCCATTTTTCAAAGGTGAATGAATTTCTTAAAAATAACGGCATAGAGCCGATTGATTGGAGCATACATTAATCATAAATGCAGACAATACAGAACAACGGAAGAAGGATATAGCTTATGATATGCGTTACAGGCGATCTGCACGGTGATATATCACGCTTTAAGTCGCCCGTGCTGAAAAAGCTCAAACGGGGCGATGCACTGATAATTACAGGCGATTTCGGCTGTATATGGGACGGCAGTGAAAAGGAACAGAAAACGCTTAAAATGCTCGGCAAAAAGAAGTACAATATTCTTTTCGTAGAGGGCGTACATGAGAATTTCGACTTGCTGGAGCAGTATCCCGTTGAGCAGTGGTGCGGCGGTAAGACAAGGCTTATATCGGGAAATCTTCGTCAGCTTATGAGAGGTCAGTATTATACGATAGCGGAAAAAACCGTATTTGCTTTCGGCGGCGGACAGAGCGATGAGAACAACAGCTATCTTGAACCCGACGAGGAGCAGAAGTGGATGAAAGAGCTTCCTACCGACGAGGAGCTTGCCGAGGGGCTTGACAATCTTGCAAAGCACAACAACACGGCTGACATCATAGTGACATACGAGCCGCCGGCAAAGATGATAGAATTTATCGACATCGGCAAGATAAGCCGCAATCATATAAATACATATCTTGACAAGGTGCTTGAAACGGCGAAATTCAAAATGTGGTATTTCGGCAAAAGGCATATAAATAAGCTTATACCGCCCAGATACCGCTGTATGTTCGACACTGTCGAGATAGCGGACGATACCGTTTTACCGAAGCAGAAAAAACAGAAGCCCGCAAAATAAAAAGCAGGAGGAGAGGACCTGATCCTCTTTCAAATAAAAAATCTCCGTTAAGAAAGGAACATTAAGGACATGGCAGAATTTAAGTATGAAATAACAAAGGAACTCGGCGTTATCAGCGAGGGTAAGTACAACATCGAGCTTAACATGGTAAGCTGGAACGACAGAGAGCCTAAGTACGATATTCGTTCATGGGCGCCCGACCACAGCAGAATGGGCAAGGGCATTTCACTCACAGAGGAAGAAATGGAGCGCCTTGTTGAGCTGTGGAATACAAGAAACGAAGAAGACAGCTTTGAAGAATAATATCTGAAAGGAAAAAACAAAATGGAAAAGTTACTCGGAATGACACCCCCTATGGGCTGGAACAGCTGGAATACATTCACATGGGAGATTAACGAAGAACTCATAAAGCAGGCGGCTGACGCATTCATCGAAAACGGTCTTAAGGACGCAGGCTATGAATATGTTGTAATTGACGACTGCTGGAGCGAAAAGCAGAGAAACGAAAAGGGTGAGCTTGTACCCGATCACTGGAAGTTCCCCAACGGCATTAAGCCCGTTGCAGACTATGTACACTCAAAGGGACTGAAATTCGGTATCTATTCATGTGCAGGTACGCATACCTGCGCAGGCCACCCCGGAAGCTTCGAGCATGAGTTCCAGGACGCTGAAACCTTTGCAGAGTGGGGCGTTGACTATCTGAAATATGACTATTGCTACAAGCCCGTACATATCCCCGGTGAGATACTCTACAAGCGTATGTCGACCGCTCTCAGAAACTGCGGCAGACCTATTATGTTCTCCGCCTGCAACTGGGGCAATGATAATATCTACAGATGGATAAGAGAGAGCGGTGCTCATCTTTTCCGTTCAACAGGCGATATACAGGATAACTGGGAATCGATCAAGCGCCTTGCACTTTCACAGATGGGTAACGAGTGCTACGGCGGCTGCTTCTGTCATAATGATATAGATATGCTTGTTGTAGGTATGCACGGCGGCTCAAACAACCAGTACATAAACGGCGAAAGCGACGACCAGTTTGGCAACAAGGAGGGCAAGGGTCTCGGCGGCTGTACAGATACAGAGTACAAGACGCATTTCTCTCTTTGGGCAATGATGAACTCACCGCTTATGATAGGCTGTGATATTCGTCACATGACCGACAAGACAAAGGAGATACTGACTAACAAGGAAGTTATCGCTGTAAACCAGGATATTGAGTGCAGAGGACCGTACCGCATAAGCCAGTGGAACAACCCCGAAAACGTATTCTCACTTGTAAAGCCGCTTGCTAACGGAGATTATGCTATCGGTATGTACAATTTCAGCGATGTACCCGCAGAAATGTCGTTACAGTTCTGGGACATCGGTCTGAGTACAGCGGCAGGCAGAGGCCTTGAAATGCACGATTGCTGGTCACATGAGGATATAGGTAAGTTCTCTGAAAGATATGTAACAACCATACAGCCTCATGACTGTGCGGTCTACACTGCAAAGGTCGTTAAGCTTTAATGTCAAACTACAAGACGTGCAAAAAGTGCGGCGCACCGCTCGGCGGAGATGATATAGCGATTTACAGAAAGCTTGTCACACGCAACGCAGACGAGTTTTTCTGCATAGATTGTCTTGCGGAGTATTACAATACCACCCGTGAGGTGATTGAAGAACGCATAGCCTACTACAGGAAAAGCGGCGAATGTACGCTGTTCCGCTGATTTCGGACAGATTTACTGTAGGCTCAGAGCGTGATGTGTGCAACAGATAAATAATAACGGGTATCGGTTTTTCCGATACCCGTTAATTTGTCTTTTGGCAATAAGTCTTTGATTTGATGTGCTTCTGTTATATCATTTAGTATTTATCTATGGTAACAAGCTCCCGATAGTGCTTTTTGTCGGATAGCACTTCTCGGGTTCGCTATTCCAATTAATACACATGTCAATATGTACGCGGGAGACAACCCAAGGGGAGAGGGAAAGGCGCTCCGAAGGCGCTT
>CAVJKI010000105.1:0-7020 GCA_963649995.1 Sodaliphilus sp. | reverse complement strand
AATGAGCGGCGAGCAGAAGCTTAAGGAAAACGATGAAATAATCACGACCTACGAAGGTACAAACCGTGCCGAGCTTTTATTCTTCACCGATAAATATCAGGTGTATAAGGCGAGAGCCTGCGACTTTGAGGACGGCAAGGCAAGCACAATGGGCGACTATCTCCCCGTAAAGCTGGAGCTTGACGCTGACGAGAAGATAATAAAGATGATAGCCGCAGAGGACTACAGCGGCACGCTTGTAATATTCTTTGAAAACGGCAAATGCGCTAAAGTACCTATGGCGTCGTTTGAAACAAAGACACGGCGTAAAAAGCTTGCAAACGCATATAATGACGGCTCACCGCTTATATCCATGACGCTTATAAACGGTGACTGTGAGTTTATGTTAAGTTCGGACGCAGGCAAGGTTATGATATTCAACACCGTGCTTATCCTGCCCAAAGCGGCAAGAGATACGCAGGGCGTACAGGTAATGCGCCTGACAAGAGCAAAGCTTAGATCGGCAGTGAAATACGAGGACGGAATGATAAAGGACGCTGACAGCTACAGAACAAAGACAGTCCCTGTCGCAGGAGCTCTGTATGATGAAGATACCGACCAGCTCAAGTTTATGTAACGGTCTGTAACACCCACCTAAAATATTCTTTAAACCTTGAAATTCACCCGTCACTGTGCTATACTTAAATTATGTCTTTGTAAAGACATCAGAGGTTATAATTCATGCGTATAACGCATAAAAAGAGGTAGAATCAAATGCTCAGCGATATTGAAATTGCTCAGAATGCAAAAATGTTAAAAATCAAGGATATAGCAAAGGACCTCGGCATTGACGAGGACGAGCTTATCCCTTACGGCCACTATAAGGCTAAGATTTCACAGGAATGTATAGACCGTCTTGAAAGCAAACCTGACGGCAAGCTGATACTTGTTACCGCTATAAACCCCACTCCTGCAGGAGAGGGTAAGACGACTACATCGGTAGGTCTTGCAGAGGGTATGTACAAGCTCGGCAAAAAGGCTGTACTTGCACTGCGTGAGCCGTCGCTCGGTCCTGTATTCGGTATCAAGGGCGGTGCGGCAGGCGGCGGATACGCCCAGGTAGTGCCTATGGAGGATATAAATCTCCATTTTACGGGCGATATGCACGCCATCACATCTGCCAACAACCTGCTTTGTGCGCTTATAGATAACCACATTCAGCAGGGAAACGCACTCGGAATTGATCCCAGACGTATACAGATAAAGCGTTGTCTTGACATGAACGACAGAGCGCTCAGAAACTGCATTATCGGTCTTGGCGGAAAGGTGAACGGCGTTCCGAGAGAGGATCACTTCCAGATAACCGTTGCAAGCGAGATAATGGCTATACTGTGTCTTGCTGATGATCTTGTTGACTTAAAGGAAAGACTCGGCAGGATACTCGTTGCCTATACTTATGACGGCAAGCCTGTTTACGCATCTGACGTTGAGGCTGTAGGCGCAATGACAGCGCTCTTAAAGGACGCTATCAATCCCAACCTCGTACAGACGCTCGAAAATACGCCTGCTATAATCCATGGCGGACCTTTTGCAAACATTGCCCACGGCTGTAACAGCGTAAGAGCAACAAAGCTTGCGATGAAGCTCGGCGATTATGCTATAACAGAGGCAGGCTTTGGCAGTGACCTCGGCGCAGAGAAGTTCTTTGATATAAAGTGCCGTTACGCAGGTCTTAAGCCGTCGTGTACGGTAATAGTAGCTACTATCCGTGCATTGAAATACAACGGCGGAGTTCCTAAGACAGAGCTTACGGCTGAAAACACCGAGGCTCTTAAAAAGGGTATCGTAAACCTCGGCGCACATATCGAGAATATGCGTAAGTACGGTGTTCCTGCCGTAGTTGCGATAAACCACTTCTATACGGATACAGACGCTGAAATTGCCATTGTCCGTGAATACTGCGAGAAGATGGGCGCAAGGGTCGCTTTCTCCGATGTATTCTTAAAGGGCGGCGAGGGCGGCGTTGAGCTTGCAAACGCCGTTATAGACACAATAAACGAGAACGAGGGCAAGACAAGCTTTGCTCCGTTATATGATGAAAAGCTGTCTATCAAGGAAAAGCTTGATATAATCGCTAAGGAGATCTACCGTGCAGACGGTGTAAATTACACAACGGGCGCAGAAAAGGCGATAAAGGAAATTGAAGCTATCGGCTTTGATAAGCTCCCCGTATGCGTTGCAAAGACGCAGTATTCCTTATCGGACGACCCGACAAAGCTCGGCTGTCCCAAGGACTTCACGATAACCGTCCGTGACGTTAAGCTGTCGGCAGGCGCAGGCTTTGTGGTTGCGCTCACAGGTGACATTATGACAATGCCCGGACTTCCTAAGGTTCCTGCCGCAAACAAGATCGATGTAAATGCGGACGGCAAGATAAGCGGTCTGTTCTGATGGAACGTTTTATTTCAAACTCACCCGAAGAAACGGTTGAGATCGGCAGAAAAATAGCCTCTTACTTAAAAGCAGGCGGCTGTGTGCTGTATACCGGAGAAATGGGTGCAGGAAAGACGCATTTGACAAAGGGTATAGCGGAATATTTCGGCAGTACGGACGATGTTACAAGTCCGACATTCGCTCTTGTGAACGAGTATGACGGAGATGTGCCGATCTTCCACTTCGACCTTTTCAGAATAAACACGCTCGATGATCTGTACGCTATCGGATTTTTCGACTACCTCGACAGAGGCGGGATAATGTGTATAGAGTGGAGCGAGAATATACCTGAGCTTGCTGCATATCTTGACGGCAGGTGCGGTATCAATATCACAAAAACAGGGGATAATTCAAGAATAATTGAATATATTCCGCAGGAGGAACTATGCTGATACTCGGTATCGACACCGCCGCCGCTCCTTGCTGTGCCGCCGTGTACGATACGGAAAAACAGCAGATACTCGGCAGTACGGTGATAAACAACAAGCTTACGCACAGCGTCACTCTTATGCCTGTCGTAAGGGATCTTATCAGAAATGCTGAGCTGTCTATGGAGGATATAGGACTTTTCGCAGTTGCGAACGGTCCGGGGTCTTTCACGGGACTGCGTATAGGCATATCGGCGGTAAAAGGTCTTGCTTTTGCCATGTCGAAGCCGTGTGCGGCAGTTTCAACGCTTGAAGCCATGGCATATAACGTTACCGCTTATGACTGCGTTGTATGCTCAGCAATAGACGCAAGGTGCAATCAGGTCTACATTGCGCTGTTCCGCATAGAGGACGGCAAGGTTGAAAGGCTGACAGAGGAAGAGTGCCTTAAGACTGACGAAGCGGCAAGAATTCTGTCGGAATATGACGATGATATAATGCTTGTCGGTGACGGCGCATTTATAATGAAAAAAGCAACGGACAACGAGGGACTGGAAAATGTAAGGATAGCTCCCGATCCGTTAAGATACCAGACGGGCTACGGCGTATGCCTTGCGGCTGTCAACGCACCGCAGTTATCGCCCGAACAGCTTATGCCGATGTATCTCAAGCTGCCGCAGGCTCAGCGTGAGCTTATGGCGAAGAATGCGGACGCATATAAAGAAAGGAAAGAATAAAAAATGCTGGCAATAGGTAGCGACCACGCAGGATATTCACTTAAGTGCGAGGTTAAGAAGTTCCTTGACGAGCTTAAAGTCGAGTATATCGACTGCGGCTGTGACGGCGAGAAAGCGGATTACCCCGACATTGCGGAAAAGACCTGTGCAAAGATTACAAGCGGAGAATGTGACAAGGGTATTCTTATATGCGGTACGGGAATAGGTATCAGCATATCCGCAAACAAGATAAAGGGTATCCGTGCGGCTTTATGCCAGGATTATTATACAGCCAAGTACACACGTCTGCACAATGACGCAAATGTTCTTTGCATGGGCGGCAGAGTGATAGGACCGGGTACGGCTGAGGAAATAGTAAGGGTATTCCTTTCAACGGAGTTTGAGGGCGGAAGACACGCCGCAAGAGTTGACAAGATGATGGCACTCGAAAATAAGTAAGTATTTAAAAACTGCGGATTTTTCCCTATGAAAATCACGGCAGGACACCAAAATAAAAACCCATTAAATTACCCATAGGGAGAAAAGAGAATGTTATGGCAAACGAGAAACTTCACATCTGTGACCACCCCCTTGTACAGCACAAGGTATCTCTTTTAAGAGATAAGAACACAGGCGCAAAGGAATTCAGAGAGCTTGTAAGCGAAATTTCAATGCTTATGTGCTATGAGGCAACAAGAGATCTGCCTCTTAAGAAAGTACAGATACAGACCCCTGTAGCTATCGCCGAGTCTAACGTTATCTCAGGCAGAAAGCTTGCATTTGTACCGATCCTCCGTGCAGGCCTTGGTATGATCGAGGGTGCTATCGCACTTGTTCCTGCCGCAAAGATAGGTCACATCGGCATTTTCCGCGGAAAGAAGGACGCTGACCATGCAGTTGCAAACGAGTATTACTGCAAGCTCCCGTTCGATATTGACGAGCGTGACGTAATCATCACAGATATTATGCTTGCTACAGGCACATCAGCCGTACACGCTATACAGAAGATAAAGGAAGCAAATGCGCGTTCTATCAAATTTATGTGCATTATCGCCGCTCCCGAGGGTATCGCCGCTATTCAGAAGGCGTTCCCCGATGTTGAGATTTATTGCGGTGCGCTTGACGACGGACTTAATGAGGATCTTTACATTACTCCCGGTGTCGGCGACGCAGGCGACAGACTGTTCGGTACTAAGTAATCCGACAAAAGTTCAGACGAAGCAAAAGAGCCTGCCGCAAATCTGCGGCAGGCTCTTTCTGTATTTATTATTCCCTTGCCTTAAGCCCTGTCATAAAGCCGTCAAGCTCGGCGGAGCATATATCGCCGCCGATTATTTTGCCCCCGACGACAATAAGATTCATTCTGATGTTATCAAGCGTGCTTCCGCTTTCGTCCGTATAATCGGTTATGCTGTATGTATATTGCACGGCATCTTCGCCCTTGTAAAGCGACAGGTCAAAGCCGCACTCCTTTTGCATGGTGTTGTAGTTCTCGTAGACATTGCCGAATACGGCAGGGATAACGATATTGCGGACAGCTTCGCTGTCTGCGGATACGGTATAGCCGAGGGATTTTGCGTAATCCGCCCTGTCGCTGAGCGTTTCGCCGCTTATTGCTGTGCGACGGCTGAGCAACAACACGGTCAGCAGAGCCGCCAGCAGGACGGCGGGTATTACGGCTATGCGGATAAGCTTTGTTTTGTTCTTCATTTTTCCTCCTGAAATATTAAATTCGTTAAAAACTGATAGCTGCAGGACTTCCTCTCTTGAAATTTACTAAAATCTATGCTAAAATATTCAGCATAATGCTGAAATTTTATTCCGTTCTTTAACCCGATTAAGTATTAATTGCAAAATTTCACTAAAATTCTGCCCCTGCATTTGTGATTTGTAACAAATTGGGCTTGAATTTACTTTATTCAAGGCTGATTTTCGACTGAAATTTGTATAAATTGTACACAAAAAGGGCAAAATTAAAATGCGTTTTATATGTGTTGGTAATTTTGCATAACGCAGAGGTTTGATATTTGGGTAATTAGGTACTATCATTTTGGGCGGGATTTTGTTAAAATATTAGCGTAAGGTTATTCTGCAATAAAACAGGAGGTCACACATAAATGGCAAGTTTATCTTTAAGAGGTATCTATAAACGTTACCCCGGCGGCGTTGTAGCCGTTTCTGACTTTACCATGAACATCAAGGACAAGGAGTTCATAATCCTCGTTGGTCCTTCAGGTTGCGGTAAGTCAACAACATTAAGAATGATCGCAGGTCTTGAGGAAATTTCCGAAGGCGAGCTTTTCATCGGCGACAGACTCGTTAATGACGTAGCTCCTAAGGATCGTGATATTGCGATGGTTTTCCAGAACTACGCTCTGTATCCTCACATGACCGTTTTTGAAAACATGGCATTCGGCTTAAAGCTGAGAAAGGTGCCCAAGGATGAGATCAAGAAGCTCGTTGAAGAAGCTGCTAAGATCCTCGACATCGCACACCTTCTCGACAGAAAGCCCAAGGCTTTATCAGGTGGTCAGAGACAGCGTGTAGCTTTAGGTAGAGCTATCGTTCGTGATCCTCAGGTATTCTTACTTGACGAGCCTCTTTCAAACCTCGATGCTAAGCTCCGTGCACAGATGAGAACTGAGCTTTCCAAGCTCCACAAGAAGTTAGGTACAACATTCATCTACGTTACTCATGACCAGATCGAGGCTATGACAATGGGTGACAGAATCGTTGTTATGAAGGATGGCTATATCCAGCAGATCGATTCACCTATCAACCTGTACGAGAACCCCGTTAACAAGTTCGTTGCAGGCTTCATGGGTTCACCTCAGATGAACTTCATCAATGCTAAGCTCATCATGCTCAACGGCAAGTACACAGTTGAGTTCGGCTCAGAAGATACCAAGACAACAAGAGGCAGAAAGTTCTATGTTGAACTGCCCAGTGCTAAGACAGATACAGAAGCTCTTAAGTACTATGTTGACAAGGAAGTTATCCTTGGTATCCGTCCCGAAAACATTCACGATGAGGAAATGTTCCTCTCCAACGCTAAGACAGGTATGATCGAAGCTACAGTTGACGTTACCGAAATGATGGGTGCTGAGTCTTATCTCTACCTCACATGCGAAGGTATTCCGCTGACAGCAAGAGTATCGCCCAGATGTACAGCTCGTCCTCAGGACGTTATCAAGCTTGCTCTTGATCCTAACAAGGTACACCTGTTCGATCCTAACGATGAACACTCGATCTTACTTTAATTCGGTTAAATAAAGATTACTTAATCCCCCGATTTTTAATCGGGGGATTTGCTTTATTTGCTGTACTGTATTTTACCCTGACGGTGGGTTTATTTAAGGTGAAATTACAGCGTTTTGCGGATTTTGAGCGCTTAGATAAAAAAGGCTCTTTGTCAATAGTTGGGGTACGAAAAAATAGAAAAATTGCGTCAGCGGGTTCGGATT
>CAVJKI010000104.1:0-7038 GCA_963649995.1 Sodaliphilus sp. | reverse complement strand
CCTTCAGCGTTATCAAGAATGACGCAGCCACAAAGTGGACGTCAGCTGACAGAACATTTGAGTTCAACACAGACGGAAGCGGTAGTATCACAGACAAGGATGCTGAAACATCAGTACCGATAAGCTATGAAATCAGTGGTAATGAATTTACGCTGAAAATGGGTAGTGAAGACAATGTTGAAAAGGCAACAGCCGAGGTAAAGGACAACAATACGATCGTTCTTAAGTGGAACGACGGCAAGGAAGAAACACTTACTTTAGCTTAAAATCAGATACATACTATATTAAAGCCCTGTGCGTGAAACGCACGGGGCTTTATCTGTCTGCCGCAATATTTACGCCGATAATACCTCCGATACAACCGCATATTGCCGATGTCAACAGCTTTGCAAGCAATTCCGCCCCCGAAAATCCGCCTGAAACGACTGCTCCCGTAAAACACAGAACAAACATTGTTATTCCGCCGAGCGTTCCCCATGCAAAGCCGTTTTTCTTCCTTCCTCCGCCGTAAAACATTCCGCATACAGCGGCGCAGGCACCGAGGACAATATATCCCAGTATTGTATCAGTACCCTCCGGGGCGTCTGCGATGTTGAAGATTACCGCTCCCGCAACCGTAAATATTACTATAGTGATCATACCCGCTATAATGCCTTTGATAAACGGTCTTATCTTTTTCAATACCAATCCGTAGCTTTTGCGTCGCACCATGCTGTTACCTGCTTTCGTTTTTAGTACAGATATATGAATAAGCAGTATGTTTTATTACTTTGTCCGTATGCGGTGAAGCACATAATAGTGCGGTATTCCGTAGATATGCTGTCATTTTGCATAATCCAACCGCAGATTTGCAAGAAAATATTCTGCAAGTTTCATTTAAAAAACTTGCAACAATGTATTGACAACGTTGTAAACCCGTGATATAATTACAACTGTAGTCAAAAAGACTGCAGGCGATTAAGGAAACAAAGCTGTTTCAGATGACAATAAAATTGAAATGAAAGTTTCATTTTACTGCAAATATTCCTCAGATTTACGGTGAAATTGCAAAATACCGCAAATTTACGGAGTAAATCATCTGTTGCCTGCTGTTTTTATTCCCAAAAATGAATTAAACGGATTTAAAACGTCCAAAAATGTTCAGAAAACAAAACAAACCGATACCGAACAGGAGTGAGCTTATGTTGGAAAAAGAAGGACAGGTAAGAATACCTGCCGGTTGTGCTATTTCAGGTTTTATCAGCAGAGACGGCAACAGAATATGCGGTGATAAGATAGTAAAATCTATTTCTTATATGCACGACAGATCAAACGGTCTGGGCGGCGGCTTTGCAGGATACGGAATCTATCCCGAATATAAGGATCAGTATGCATTCCATATTTTCTATGATTCAAATGAAGCAAGAGTAGAAACCGAGCGTTTCCTTGACAAGCACTTTGATGTTGTAAACCTTTCCCGTATTCCCACGAGAAAGCATCCTAATATAACCAACGAGCCGCTCATCTGGAGATACTTCGTGAATCCGCTTCCGACAAAGCTTGCTGAAAGCCAGCTTGACGAAAGAGAATTTGTTGCTCAGTGCGTTATTAACATAAATGATAAAATAAACGGTTCTTACGTTTTCTCAAGCGGTAAGAATATGGGCGTATTCAAGGCTGTCGGATACCCTGAAGATGTCGGTGAGTTCTACAGACTTGAAGAATACGCAGGCTATGCGTGGACGGCGCACGGCAGATACCCCACAAACACTCCCGGTTGGTGGGGCGGCGCACATCCGTTCGCACTGCTTGATTATACTATAGTACATAACGGAGAGATTTCTTCTTACGACGCAAACAGAAGATATATTGAAATGTACGGCTACAAGTGCAATCTTCTGACAGATACTGAGGTTATCACTTATATTATAGACTTCCTCAACAGAAAGCAGAAGCTATGTCTTGAAGATATAGCAAAGATAATTGCCGCTCCGTTCTGGAGCGAGATAGACTCGGATAAGTACAGCGAGAGCGAAAGACAGAAGCTGAAATATTTCAGAAACGTATTCTCAAGTCTTCTGATAACAGGTCCGTTCTCGATAATCCTCGGCTTTGACGGCGGTCTGATGGCACTTAACGACAGACTTAAGCTCCGTTCAATGGTTGCCGCAGAAAAAGGCGATATGGTTTACCTTGCGAGCGAGGAATGTGCGATAAGAGCTATATGTCCCGTTGTTGACCGTATCTGGTCACCGAGGGGCGGCGAGCCTATCATCGTTAAGCTTAACGAGAAGAAGTAAGAAAGGGAGCGGTAACAGTGGCACTTAATTATTTTCAGCCTTTATTTGATGTTATAAGAGATAAGGACCGTTGCATAAAATGTCAGGCGTGTGCAAGACAGTGTGCAAACGAGGTACACAGATATGACGGCGATCTTGATATGATGATCTCTGACAGCCAGCAGTGTGTTGACTGTCAGAGATGCGTATGTATCTGTCCTACAGGTGCGTTGAAGATAGTAGACAATCCTAACAAATTCAGAAACAACTCCAACTGGAGCCAGCAGATAATGACGGAGGTTTACAAGCAGGCGGAAACGGGCGGCGTTCTTCTTTCGGCAATGGGTAACCCTAAGGAATACCCCGTTTACTGGGATAAGATACTGCTTAACGCTTCTCAGGTAACAAACCCGCCTATCGACCCTCTGCGTGAGCCTATGGAAACAAAGGTATTCCTCGGAAAGAAGCCGAAAAACGTTTCGTTCAACGAGGGCGGCAGTGTAAAGACGGAAACAACACCCACACTTGAGCTTTCAACGCCTATCATGTTCTCGGCTATGTCATACGGCTCTATCAGCCGTAACGCTCACGAGAGTCTTGCAAGAGCGGCTACAGAGCTTGGTATATTCTACAACACAGGTGAGGGCGGTCTGCATAAGGACTTCTATCAGTACGGTCCTAACACGATAGTACAGGTCGCATCGGGACGTTTCGGCGTATTCAAGGATTATCTTGAAACAGGTGCGGCAATAGAAATAAAAATGGGACAGGGTGCAAAGCCCGGTATCGGCGGTCACCTCCCCGGAGCAAAAATTCTTGAGGACGTTTCAAGAACAAGAATGATCCCTATGGGAACAGATGCTATTTCCCCTGCTCCCCACCACGATATATATTCAATAGAGGACTTACGTCAGCTCGTTCTTTCACTGAAAGAGGCTACAGAGTACAAAAAGCCTGTTATCGTAAAGATTGCGGCGGTACATAATGTTGCTGCTATCGCTTCGGGTATTGCACGCTCAGGTGCGGATATTATCGCAATAGACGGTTACAGAGGCGGTACGGGTGCCGCTCCCACAAGAATAAGAGATAACGTAGGTATACCGATAGAGCTTGCCCTTGCAAGCGTTGACCAGCGTCTGCGTGACGAGGGTATCAGAAACGAGGTTTCTGTAGTAGTTGCAGGCTCTATCCGTTCAAGCTCGGACGTTGTAAAGGCAATCGCACTCGGTGCGGACGCCTGCTACATCGGTACTGCCGCTCTGCTGGCACTCGGCTGCCACCTTTGCAGAAGCTGTCAGACGGGCAAGTGCAACTGGGGTATCGCAACACAGCGCCCCGACCTTGTAAAGCGTCTTAACCCGAACATCGGCTATCAGCGTCTTGTAAACCTCGTTCATGCGTGGGATCATGAGATAAAGGAAATGATGGGCGGTATGGGTATCAACTCAGTCGAAGCTCTCAGAGGCAACAGACTTATGCTCAGAGGTATCGGTCTTAACGAAAAGGAACTTGAGATACTCGGCATACAGCACGCAGGTCAGTGATAAAGGAGAGGTAAGGTAAAATGAAAAGAGTTTACGTTAACGAAGACTGGTGCCTTGCGTGCCATCTGTGCGAATATTACTGTGCCGCCGCAAACAGCGGAGCTGAGAACATGATAAAGGCTTTCGCAAACGGCAACAAGCCTATTCCAAGAATAAAGGTCGAGGAAGGAAGCGGCATAAACTTTGCGGTACAGTGCCGCCACTGTGAAACTCCTCTTTGCGTAAAGAGCTGTATCACAGGCGCTTTATCACAGAAGGACGGCGTTATCTCATGCGACGAGAGCCGTTGTGTAGGCTGCTACACCTGCGTTCTTGCCTGTCCCTACGGCTGTATCGTAACAAGTGAAAATTCAAAGGTAATACAGAAGTGCGACCTTTGCATGAAGAACAACAACGGTGAGCCTGCCTGCGTAAAAGGCTGTCCGAACAAGGCAATCGTCCTTGAAGAAAGATAAGGAGGAGCGAAAAATGAAAAAATACGTTATCATAGGAAACTCCGCCGCCGCTATAGGTGCAGTACAGGGAATACGCTCCGTGGATAACGAGGGCAGTATAACGATAATCACAGACGAGGCATATCATACATATTCAAGACCGCTTATCAGCTACTGGCTTGAGGGCAAGGTCGCAGATGACAAGATATACTACAGAGAGCCTGATTTCTATAAGAAGAATAACGTAAAAACCATGTTCTCGACCCGTGCGGAGAAAATCGAAAACGGCTGTGTGGTACTTGACAACGGTGAAAAAGTACAGTATGATAAGTTATTGGTAGCAACGGGTTCAAAACCGTTTGTTCCTCCGATGAAAGGGCTTGACGAGGTAGAAGATAAGTTCACGTTCATGACATGGGACAGTGCAAAGGCTATCCGTGAAAAAGTAACCGACGGCACAAAGGTGCTGATTATCGGTGCGGGACTTATCGGTCTTAAGTGTGCGGAAGCGCTTCATCATCTGAATGCAGATATTACGGTGGTTGACCTTGCAGACAGAATACTTCCCAGTATTCTTGATGTCCGTGCAGGCGAGATAATGCAAAAGCATATTGAGGATAAAGGAACAAAATTTATTCTCGGTACAAGCGTTGAGCAGTTCTCAAAGAACAGCGCAAAGCTGACAAACGGCGATACGGTAGATTTTGATATTCTTGTGGTTGCGGTAGGTGTAAGACCTAACACCGAGCTTGTAAGCGATGCGGGCGGCAAGGTTGAAAAGGGTATAATCACCGATCTTCACCAGCAGACAACTATCGAGAATGTTTACGCCGCAGGCGACTGCACGGTAAGTCACGATTGTTCGTCAGACACTGACAGAATACTTGCACTTCTTCCCAATGCGTTTATGCAGGGCGAGGTTGCAGGCAAGAATATGGCAGGCGAGGAAGCTCTTTATCTGAATGCAATACCGATGAATGCAATTGGCTTCTACGGACTGCACATAATCACTGCGGGAAGCTATGACGGCGACGAGGATATTACCGAAAGCGCCGAAAAGGAAATATACAAGAAGCTTGTATTCAAGGACGGTCTGCTCAGGGGCTTCATTCTTATGGGAGATGTTGCAAGAGCCGGCATATATACCTCGATGATCAAGGAGCAGATACCGCTTACGGAGGTTGATCTTGATCTACTCAGAGATAAGCCTCAGATGATGATGTTCGGCAAGGCAAGACGTGAAGAAAAGCTTGCGGGCAAAAAAGCCTGACAGCACAGATAATACGTCTGCGAAACGGAGGATAAGCCATGACAGTATTAAATGCTAATGAGATAGGTTATTATGACCTTAATAAAAAGATAGTCGAGTGTCCCGACAAGGATATAACGGTAACCGATGCAATGGGTCAGCGTTACATAGGCTGCGGTGTTGCGGGAAAGACAATAACCGTAGAGGGAACTCCCGGTAACGCTCTCGGCGCATATCTTGACGGAAGTACTATTATAGTACACGGCAACGGTCAGGACGCTATCGGTGATACAATGAACAACGGCGAGATATTCATTCACGGCAACTGCGGAGATACCACAGGTTACGCAATGCGTTCCGGCAAGATATTTGTAAAGGGCAACGCAGGCTACCGTGTAGGTATACACATGAAGGAATACCATGAGTTCTATCCGAAAATAATCATCGGTGGCAGTGTCGGCGATTTCCTGGGCGAATATCAGGCTGGCGGAATTATCGTAGTACTCGGCATAGGCTGTGACGGTAAAGTGCCTGTAGGCTCATTCTGCGGAACGGGAATGCACGGCGGTCACATGTATATCCGCAGTGATGAAGCTCCCAAGGGACTTCCCGTGCAGGTTTCCTGCGAGGTTGCGGACGACAGCAACAAGGCAGATATAAGAGAATATGTCGATGAATTTGCAAAGAACTTCGGATATGACACGAACGCTCTGTTAAAGGGCAGATTCTATAAGCTTTCTCCTAACACCGCAAGTCCGTACAAACAGCTTTACACGCATAACTGATATAAACTGAAAATAGATATATAGATATAAAGCATTCTGCCGCTTTTAAGAGTGCGGCGGCAGAACGCCCTGTATTTGAAAGAAGGTGCTGATATGAACGTACTTATAGCAGGTAAAACCGCAGAAATATGCGACAGCATAGGTCAACTCCTGCTTGAGCTTGATTGCGACAACATCTCAACTTTCACAAGCGGCGCTATCGTAAGAGGCGTCGATATATCAAAATTCGACTGCGTTATAATTTCAACTCCGCTGTCAGATGAATTCGGGCTTGACCTCGTAGCTGATATTGCAAAAGACGCAAAGAACGGAGTAGTAGTGCTGGCAAAGCGTGAAATCGCCGATGAAGTGCAGAAGAAGATAAGATTTACGGGTGCGTTTGTTTTGCCCAGACCTTTTAATAAAGCACTTCTTATCCAGACTGTAAAGCTTGCGGAAATAGCCCATATCGGCATGGCAAAGCTTGAAGAAGAAAACAGACAGCTTTCACAGCAGTTATCCGATATAAAGATAGTAAACCGTGCCAAGTCAATGCTTATGCAGTATCTTAACCTCACAGAGGAGCAGGCGCACAGGCATATTCAAAAACAGGCAATGGACTTAAGAAAGACACAGAGAGCCGTTGCCGAAGATATATTAAAAACGTATCAGAACACAAAGGAAGAATAATAAAGAGAACGCAGAACATTACGCCCTGCGTTTTTTGATTTTCGGTGGGCGGTGATGTCGAAATGGCAATTAAAGCGGCTTATAAACGTATTGCTCAGC
>CAVJKI010000103.1:0-7115 GCA_963649995.1 Sodaliphilus sp. | reverse complement strand
GTGATATAATGCTAATCAGAATAGCAGGTACGGTCAGCGAGTCTATTGTAGACGGACCGGGAATAAGATATACCATATTTACACAGGGTTGTCCCCATCATTGTGAGGGCTGTCATAACCCCGAAACACACGATTTCAACGGCGGCAGACTTGCCGATACTGATAAGATATACAAGCATATTGTAGATAACCCCCTGCTCAAGGGCGTGACTTTTTCGGGCGGAGAGCCGTTCTGTCAGCCTGCACCGCTGTATGACCTTGCCAAAAAGATTAAAGAGAATACAAAGCTTGATATAATGTCGTATACAGGCTTTACCTTTGAACAGCTTGTAGAAAAGTCAAAAACAGATGAGGATGTCAGAAATCTTTTATCGGTAGTGGATATATTGGTTGACGGAAGATTTGTGCTTGCCGAAAGAAGTCTGGAGCTTCATTTTAAAGGAAGCAAAAATCAGAGAATAATTGATTGCCAAAAATCGCTTGAAACAGGCAGTGTTGTAATTAAGGAGCTTTGATGAGAAATAAAACGACAATACGCATTTTTGCGTTTTTGCTGTGTCTGAGCTGTATTCTGCTTACATCGTGCAAAGAGGACGACGGCAAGGGATATGTATTCGGATATGACATATCGTCAAATCCGGGCAGTCTTGACCCGCAGTATGCTTCTGACAAGGAATCATATCTGATAATCGGCTCAATATTTGAGGGATTGTTCAGAATCGGAAACGACGGCAGTCCCGAAAAGGCTATGGCTGAAAGCTATACGGTATCTTCGGACGGACTTACATACACTTTTAAATTAAAACAGGACAGATACTGGACAGATGTCAACGGCTTTAACAAGAAAGTTACAGCCGCCGACTTTGTATTCGGCTTTCAGCGCTTATTCATGCCTGAAACAAGAGCGCCCAAAGCGTCCGGATATTTTTGCATAAAGAATTCGGAAAAGATAAACAACGGCGAAATAACAGATGTGTCACAGCTCGGAGTTACCGCACAGGGAGATTATTCTCTGACGATTGAGCTTGAACACAGCGAGCCGTCTTTTACGATGCTTCTTGCTATGCCTGCGGCTATGCCATGCAATAAGGAGTATTTCACCAATGCGCAGGGTAAGTACGGGCTTGACGCAGAACGAACACCATCAAACGGACCGTTTTATGTAAAGACATGGTACTATGATGCGTGGAGTAAGAATAATAATAATTTAGTACTGCGTTACAGTGATAAGTATAACGAGCATGACGAGGTAACGCCGCTCGGACTTAACTTCTTTATAGAAGACGATCAGCTTATTGATTTTACCGACGGCACATCGCAAAGTATTGTCCTTTCGGGCAGTGAAGCAAAAAAGTATCTCGGAAGCGATTATGTCTGTGACGAGTTTTCTACAGCCGTATACGGTATTACGATGAACACAGCAAAGTCCATATTCAAAAGCGATAAGCTCCGCTATGCCTTGCTGTATGCTACGGATATTACAGAGCTTGAATTGCCGTTCGGATATACTTCTGCTTACGGTGCAGTGCCTGCGTCTGTTAAAAATTCTATAGGAAGCTACAGAGATATTGTCGGCGACAAAGCGATAGTAAAGTCTGATGAAATAAAGGCGTATACGTCTTACCAGAGTGCATGTGAAAAAATAGATAAGGCGGATCTGTACAGTGTCAATATAATTGCTGTCGAAAACCGTGATGAAGAAATAGGTGAATCGGTAAAGGGCATTTTGCAGCAGTGGCAGGCTAAGCTCGGCTTTTATTGCAGTATATCCTACATAAGCGAAAGCGAATACAACGACAAGTTAGCAAGCGGCGATTATACGCTTGCGCTGACACGTCTGAACGGAGCTTATAACCGTCCCGAAGCGTATCTTAACAATTTTACTGACAGCGTAAATAAGTACTGTGCAATGAGTTCTTCATATGCCGAGACCCTTACAAAAGCCTCGCAGGCCAAGGATGAAAAGGAAGAATATGAGCTGTGCAGACAGGCAGAAAAACAGCTTATCTCAGACGGAAGATTTATTCCCGTAGCGTATGTTACGGAGTATTTTATCAGTACTGAAAATTGTGAGAATATCGCCTATGATGCTTTTACAGGACAGATAGATTATCGTAAAGCACTGTATTTCGACTGATTTTATGACGATACGGCGAAAATATTATAAAAATTACGGTTTTAGATTGACTTTTTATTTGGCGTATGATAAAATCAATGTAAGCGTTTACAATGGCAAAGGAGGTAATCTGTATGGAAAATAAAATAGAATTACAGCCATACAGCATCCTTATGTCTGTGTATAACGGCGAGAATGAGGATTTTTTCAGACAAAGTCTTGAAAGCTTGTATATCCAGTCTTATCCCGCAGACGAGATCGTTCTTGTCTGTGACGGAGCGCTGAATGATAAGCTTGACGGTGTGATAGAGCAGTACTGTGAAAAATTCGCAGGCAGGCTTAAGGTGCATCGCCTTGAAGCTCACTGCGGTACTGCAAAATGCGCTAATACAGGACTTGAGCTGTGTAAAAATGAATATATAATGAAGATGGATTCCGACGATATTTGCCTTGAAAACCGTGCAGAAAAGCAGATGACTTATCTTTCGGAGCATCCTGAGGTTTCAATACTTGGTAGCTATATTCAGGAATTCAACAGTGACACAGGCGAAAATATTGCAATAAGAAAGCCGCCTGCCGAAAATGACAGGATACGGGAATTTGCTAAACGCCGTGCGCCTTTCAATAATCAGACACTTGTTTATAAAAAATCGCTTGCACAGTCAATCGGCGGATACAGCGATGAGCTTGAACGCTGTGAGGACTACGATTTCATGGTTCGTATGCTGATTGCAGGAGCAGTTGCGGCAAACATTCCCGAGGTGCTTGTAAGATACAGAGTTACCACAGAAAATCTAAACCGCAGACGCAACTGGCGCAACACCAAGAGCTTTATTGCTGTCCGTAAGAAGATAAGAAAGACGGGCTTTTCAAGCTTTTTCGATTTTTTGATTCCTTGTATAGGTCAGATATTCCTGTTTATCATACCCGGCTGTGTGACAGGATTTATCTATAAAAAATTGCTCAGAAAATAATATTGTGACCCTTGAACAGCAAGGGTCATTTTTGTGATTCATACGCAAATATACCCTCCGATTTTTAGATCGGAGGGTATGCTTTACTTACTTGTTTTAGCTGTCAGAGTTGAACTCCATGAGCCGTACTGCTTAGTACTTCCGTAAGTCTTGTATGCTCTTATTCTGAATTTATAGCTTGTGTTTTTATTAAGGCTCTTTATAGTGTAATTTACAGTTGCAGCCTTGTTCGGGGTTGCAATTGTTACCCACTTGCCGTTCTTGTATTGCTGAAGTTCATAACCGCTTGCCGTAGTACCTTTGTTCCACTGTAAAGTAACGGAATTTTTGCTTGTGGATTTAACCTTGAATCCGCTAACGCCGTAGGGATTTGTATTTACCTTGATTGTGCTGCTCCATGCGCCGTACTGCTTTATTCCTGAGAAGCTCTTGTAAGCACGGATACGGAACTGATAACCCGCAGTGCCTGCCTTGAGACCCTTAACAGTATATGTTGTGTCGGTAGCCTTTGTACCTGTATAAACAGTAACCCATGCGCCGTTCTTGTACTGCTGAAGCTGGTAGCCCTCTGCGGTCGTACCCTTGTTCCATTGTAACGTAACGCTTGTGCTTGACTTGGATTTAACCTTGAATCCGCTAACGCCGTAAGGGTTTGTATTTGCGGAAACCGTAGCGGTGTAATCGCTGTATGCACTGCCTTTATACGCTTTCATGCGGAATTTGTAGTTTGCGGTGCCGGCTTTAAGATTTTTTACCGTATAGCTTGTGGTGGCGTTGCCGGAAATGTCGGCAATCTTTTTCCATGAGCTTCCGTTCAGCTGTTCAATGATATAGCCGTCTGCGCTTGTATTTTTGTTCCATTGCAGTGTTATTGCAGTAGAGGTTTTGCTCTTTACCGAAAATCCGCTTATATTTGACGGCGGAGTATCTGTAGAGCCGCTGTCAGAAGAAGGATTTATAACCGCATTTATAAAGTCGGTATCGTACCATTTAAGCGTTGAGCGGTTGAGATGTCCGTGACATTCGCCCTTGTCACTGCCGTTATAAACATTGTTGTCCCAAAGCACGCAGGGAACGCCAAGCTGGTTAGCTTTGCCAAAATAATACTTAGCCCACTTTACACGCTCGGCTGTGTTACCGTTCTTGTTCGATGCGCTTGTTTCACCTATTACTACAGGAGTGCCGTTATCAATGAATTTAGACTTAATTGTTGAAAAAAGATAGTCGACCTCGCTTTTAAGCTTATCACTGAAAACGGATGTTCCGCTTGCGTTCAGCGCAAAATTATAAGGAGTATATGCGTGTACAGATACAATAAGACGGTTTGCGGTGGTGTCTGTCGGCAGCTTGTAAGCTGATGTTGTACAGCCGTCAATAGATGCGCAGTAACCGGGTATCATTATACATCTGTCGGTATTTTTGCCGCCTGCGGAGCGTATAGCGTCAACAGCCGTCTGATTGAGTGTGTTGATTGTGTTTATTGAATCCAAAACCTCACTGCTCGGATTATTGACAGGGAAATACCATTCAGAGCCTGATCCGATAAGGCGTGGCTCGTTGAGCGTTTCAAATACAAGGTGCTGATCATATTCCTTGAAATACTGCGCAACCTGTGACCATATCGACTTTACAAACCTTACGGATTGCGTTTTATAAGTTGATGAGGGGTAGTAGTACTGCGTCGATGTATCGTGGTGGATATTGAGTATAACATACATATCGTTATCTATACAGTAATCCACTACTTCCTTGACACGGGCAAGCCAGGCAGAATCTATAGTGTAATCATTGCCGCTTGTATGGTTGCCCCACGATACGGGTATTCTCACCGTGTTGAAGCCCTGCTTTTTTACAGCGTCTATCATTGCCTTTGTGGTTTTAGGGTTTCCCCATGACGTTTCACTGCTGAGGCTGTTTCCTCCGCCTGTAGCGTCAAGCGTATTACCTAAATTCCAGCCTGTACCCATCTCAGCAGTAATTTGTTTTGCAGTTTTGCCTGTAACCGATTCCGCAGACGCTGATACGGCGGTACATACCGAAATCAGAGCAACAGCCAGTACGGCTATCGCTGTGGCAAGTATTGTGAATTTTTTCTTTGCAGTTGACATTTCTTCTCCTTGTTTTCGGAATTATAACATTCCGATAATAATATTCTTTATTTCTGAAAGAGGGGCTTGTTTTATTACCGCACCTTCTTCAAAAGCTACGCATGGCATTCCGTATACAACGCAGGACTCTTTATCCTGACCTATTGTGTATGCGCCTGATTTTCTCATCTCGCCAAGACCGGTCGCACCGTCACGTCCCATTCCCGTGAGAATTACACCTATCGTTCCTTTACCGGTGACCTTTGCCACAGAGCTGAACAATACATCGACAGAAGGGCAGTGTCCCGAAACCTTGTCACCCGGCTTTGACGTGATGTATAAGCCGTTCATATCACGGTGTACTTCAAGCTGTTCCGAGCCGTGTCCGAGTATGATAAGTCCTTGCTTCAGCCTGTCACCGTTTTCGGCTTCTTTTGCGTGCATCAGGCAGATACGGTCAAGCCTGTCTGCATACATCTTGGTAAAACCGACAGGCATGTGCTGTACTATTACAACAGGCGGTGTGTCGGCGGGAAGCTCTTTTACCACTTCTATTATGGCATCTGTGCCGCCTGTGCTTGCGCCTATTGCTATCAGCTCGATCCTGCTTTTACTATTGAAGGTATGACCCGCTGATGCGGGCTTAGCGACTTTGTGTGCAGACGTTTTGGAAAGAAATACGGCAGGGTCGCTTCCGTCGGGCGACTGCATGATTTTGTCAAAGTGAGCAACGCCGAACGTCTTGTTTTCATGCGGTTTTGATACAGCACTTTCAATAAGCGAATGAAGCTCTTTTTCAAAGGCTGTAAGACCTGCCGCTCCGCCGCTGGCATTTTTTACAGCACCAAAAAGCCCGAATCGCTTCGGGTTTTGCAATATTCTTTCGTTATTCGTAATCAGTACAGCAGGAATTTCACTGAGCGATGACGGCAGACGAAAATATACATCTGCCATGAGATCATTGATAATCACAAAGTCACAATCGGCTTTCTCGGCAGAAAGCGAAAGCTGTTTATAATCGGCAATTTCAGTAGTACAGTCGTGAACACTGCGGTCAACCACTGTTTTCGTTACCTGACTTATAGCTGTGCTTGTTCCTGTTATAAGTATGTGGAGAGGCAAGACCTCACCTCCGTTTGCGGCATAGTGCCGTATTACGCTTTACCGTTTTTATACGTTATTTAAGCGGCTTGCGGTAAATTGCGGGCTTTATATATTCATAATCGGTTGTATCTCTCGGTATGCTTTCCGCATGACCTATGAATAAATATCCGCCCGGTCTTAGTACATCATAGAATCGCTTTACTAGAGCAAGCTTCGTTTCCATTTCAAAATATATCATTACATTTCGGCAGAAAATAAGGTCAAACGGAGCTTTCTTGTACGGAATAGACTCCATAAGATTGAATGTGCGGAAAATAACCTCACGGCGCAGTTCGGGCTTTACCTTGCATTTCTCACCGTCTATCCTGTCAAAGTACTTTTCAAGCCAGCCCTGCGGTAAATCGGTAAGTCCGCTTTCAAGATAAACACCGTTCTGAGCGCCTGCGAGCGTTTTCAGCGAAATATCGGTAGCAAGTATTCTTGTGTCCCATGAGGATTTTTCCTTGCCGAGGAATTCGCTTATATGCATAGCGGTTGTATAAGCTTCTTCACCGCTTGAACATCCCGCACTCCATATTCTCATCGTTTTGGTCTTTGCGTTTACCTGCTTTATAAAAGGCAGGACAGTATCTGTGAGATATGTGAAATGCTCCGGTTCACGCATGAAATAAGTATGATTGGTGGTAAGCTTTATAAGCAGTCCGTCCAGTTCCTTACCGCTTCTGTCGTTCATACAGCAGTCAAGATATTCGTCATAGCTTTTAAAGTTACGCTCATACAGCATATTGCTGAGCCTGCCCTCGATAAGGGTGCGCTTATGAGAAAGGTTAATGC
>CAVJKI010000102.1:0-7157 GCA_963649995.1 Sodaliphilus sp. | reverse complement strand
GTATTACGTTGTTGTCATTCAATCCTGAATACGCACCCAGAGTTTTTAAAGGTGCTGAACGGGATAGACTTAGAATACTCGGAATTGTCAGAAAAATCATAAAAGACATATAAAAAAACGCTCCCACCGATACTGCGAATATCGGCAGGAGCTAACAGTAAGATTTCTCAAACTGTTTCCAAATAACATAATATCATACTTTCGACATAAAGTAAATACATTTTATAGATTTTGTCTTACAAATTTATATTTTATCGTGTTATGTCGAAAAGATTGAGGAGGAATTTTACTATGGATTTCATCGATCAGATCAAACAATTTGCAAAAAGAGTTGAAACATTAAAGCCTAATCTTCAAACCGAAGAAGCGACCAAAACAGCTCTGATAATGCCTTTCTTTTCTTTGCTTGGCTATGATGTATTTAACCCTGATGAATTTGTGCCGGAATATACTGCTGATGTGGGTATAAAAAAAGGCGAAAAAGTTGACTATGCTATAATGAATAACGGCGATCCTGTCATATTGATCGAATGTAAATGGATAGGTGAAAATCTTGAAAAGCATGATAGTCAGTTGTTCAGGTACTTTGGCACTTCCAAAGCAAAATTCGCAATTCTTACCAACGGTCAGTTTTATCGTTTTTATACCGATCTTGATGAAACCAACAAAATGGATGAAACCCCTTTCCTTGAAATCAATATACTTGATATAAAAGAAAATCAGGTTGCGGAATTAAAGAAATTCCATAAATCGCAGTTTGACATTTCAAAGATATTTGATGTTGCTTCAGAGCTAAAATACTCGAATGAATTTAAAACAATACTGGCTAAACAGTTGCAGCAGCCGTCGGACGATTTCGTAAGATTGTTTCTTAACGGAATATACGAAGGTAAACTAATGCAATCGGTAGTTGAAAAATTCCGCCCTGTACTTAAAAAGGCGCTTAACGACTATATAAATGAATTGATGAGTGATAAAATCAAAAGTGCTTTAGATGTAAATATTGCTGATAAGCAACCTGAAAATGTACAGGAAGAAACAGCCGAAGAACCGAAAGAGAAAATATCAAGAATAGTTACAACTAATGAAGAACTTGAAGCATATTTTGTTATTAAAAATCTTCTGAAAGAATACTGTGCAATGGAAGATATAGTGTATAAAGATACTGAAAGTTATTTTGGCATACTTTATCAGGGAAAAACCACAAAATGGATCTGTAGATTTATACTTACAGATAATAAGAAAACCATCATCATTCCGGATGAAAACAAAAAAGAAATTAAACACCCATTGCAAAGTGTATACGAAGCAGAAAAATACATAGACGAATTGAAAGCAGCACTTAACAGATATATCAAATAAGTATTTCCCCGTCAGCAGAAGTTGGCGGGGGAAAACTATAAAAAGGAGGTATCACAATGCCCGATTACGCTATATACCTGCGTAAATCCCGTAAGGACAACGAAGCCGAACAGCGCGGAGAAGGCGAAACCCTTGCACGTCACAGGAAACTGCTGCTCGATTACGCAAAATGCGAGGGGCTTCACATAGCTAAAATCTATGAAGAAGTCGTTTCAGGTGAAAGCATAGCAACACGTCCGCAAATGCAGTTGTTACTTGCCGATGTGGAGCAGGGACTATATGACGGCGTACTGGTTGTTGAAGTCGAACGTCTGGCTCGTGGTGATACAATGGATCAGGGGCTTGTCGCTCAGACTTTTAAGTACAGCGGCACAAAAATATACACTCCTATGAAAGTTTACGACCCGAACAACGAGTTCGACGAGGAGTATTTCGAGTTTGGTCTGTTTATGTCACGGCGAGAATACAAGACTATAAACCGTCGTCTTCAGCGTGGCAGGAGAGCTTCTGCAAACGAAGGAAAATATATTGCCGGTAGATCACCATACGGGTATGAGAAAATAAAAATTCCGAATGATAAAGGAAACACGCTTCGTATTATCCCGGAGCAGGCCGAAGTCATAAAGCAGATATATGACTGGTACGTCAACGACCTTGACGGTGAAGACGTAGGTCTAACTAAAATAGCTACCAAACTTAACAGCTTGGGTATCAAGCCGTATCGTAAAGATTACTGGGGTAAAGAAACCTTGCGTGATATAATCACAAACCCCGTGTATGCGGGCTATATTCGATGGGGATACCGCAGGAACAAAAAAACTGTAGTAGACGGCAAAACAGTCACAAGCCGTCCTGTAACCCTTGATGAAAACTGTGTGCTGTCAAAAGGTCTGCACGAAGCTATAATCACACAGGAGCTATATGATAAAGCACAGCGCAAAATTAAATCCGTACCTCCGCCGCCTGTCGGATATAAGAAAGAACTTAAAGGCTCTCTTGCCGGAATGATAATATGCAAAAAATGCGGGCATAAAATGACCTTGAGAAATCCAAGTACAAAAGGCAAGCCCCCCTATCTTGTATGTCATTATCGATACTGCGATAACGTATCTACGCCGTATGACATAGTCGAAAAGCGTGTACTCGATACGCTGAAAGAATGGGCTGAAAAATACAAGCTCAAGGAGAAGCAAAGCAAGAAGACTAGCACCGGCTCTATAGATATGCTGAAATCCTCCGTCGAAAGCGCTAAGAAAAAAGTTGCAACGCTGCAACAACAGCTTGACGGCATGTGCGATCTACTAGAGCAAGGCATATATACTCCAGATATGTTCCGTCAGCGATCTGCTTCCGTGACAGAAAGAATTACAAAAGCCAAAGCGGAATATGAACAACTTTCTGAACAGCTTGTATCTATGGAAAATCTGTTGACCGAAAAATCAGAGTTTATTCCGAAAGTTGAACACGTGCTGAAAATATACGACACTCTGAGTACTCCGGCTGATAAAAACAGAGTGCTTAAAGAAGTAATCGACCATGCCGAATATTCAAAAGCAAAAAGTGGCGCATATAAAGGCGTGTCTGTCGATGATTTTGAACTGACGGTGTTTCCGAAAATGCCTTTGTAATCACAAATGTTATAGTGCGTGTACAAATGAAATTTTCGGCGGGTATCCCTGGTATCACAATGAGGAGATCCTCTACCGACTGGGCTTTCCTTGGGCTTGCTCAACTGCCGACCGTGCCGCATTGCTGTGCGACGGAATCCTCGGTGATATTGAGCCTAACGATTATGTCAATTTCTGCTGTAACGAAACGCTGAAAAACACCGAATATCTCGACACCGACAACCGCAAGGACAGACGTATGCGTGAAATGTTCATGCTGAATTTCCACTGGTTTATGCAATGTCTGCTTGACCGCAAGGACAGAATGAGCATGGCTCACGGGCTTGAAGTCAGAGTGCCGTTCTGCGATCACAGGATCGCCCGCTACGCTTTCAATATTCCGTGGGAGATAAAGGCGGCAGGCGGCAGGGAGAAAGGCATCGTCCGCCGTGCGATGAAGGGCATACTGCCCGACGATGTACTGTGGCGGAAAAAATCACCATATCCTAAGACGCATAACCCCACCTATCTTGCAGAGGTTATCCGCAGAATGAAAGAAGTACTCAGCGACAAGGATTGCCGCCTTACCGAGATAGTAAGCCGTCGGAAGCTGTTACAGCTCTGCGACGATCCTGCTGTATTCAAGGGCAACTGGTACGGTCAGCTTATGACCTCGCCGCAGATATTCGCCTACCTTTTGCAGATAGAATGGTGGCTCAGAAGATATGATATAAAAGTCGACAGACAATAATCAATAAAGCAAAACGGGTATCGGACATATAAACCGATACCCGTTATATTTTACTTCTTCGTCTTGACTGTCAGCGTACTGCTCCATGAGCCATACTGCTTTGTACTTCCGTAGGTTTTATACGCCCTGATCCTGAACTTATAGCTTGTGTTAGCCTTTAAGCTCTTTACCGTATAGCTTGTAGAAGTCGCCTTAGTACCCGTGTAAACAGTTACCCACTTGCCGTTCTTATACTGCTGTAGCTGGTAACCGCTTGCGGTAGTACCCTTATTCCAACCGAGCGTTATTGAAGTCTTGGCAGTTGATTTAGCCTTGAAACCGCCTACTCCGTAAGGATTGGTATTTACCTTAACCTCACTGCTCCATGAGCCGTACTGCTTTGTGCTTCCGTAAGTTTTGTAAGCTCTTATTCTGAATCTGTAGCCCGCTGTACCTGCCTTTAAGCCCTTTACAGTATAACTTGTAGATGTAGCCTTAGTACCCGTATAAACAGTTACCCACTTGCCGTCCTTATACTGCTGTAACTGGTAACCGCTTGCGGTAGTACCCTTGTTCCAGCCGAGCGTTATTGAAGTCTTGGCAGTTGATTTAGCCTTGAAACCGCCTACTCCGTAAGGATTGGTATTTACCTTGACCTCACTGCTCCATGAGCCGTACTGCTTTGTGCTTCCATAAGTTTTGTAAGCTCTGATTCTGAATCTGTAGCCCGCAGTACCTGCCTTTAAACCCTTTACAGTATAACTTGTAGATGTAGCCTTAGTACCCGTATAAATAGTTACCCACTTACCGTCCTTGTACTGCTGTAGCTGATAGCCGCTTGCCGTTGTACCCTTGTTCCACTTTAATGTCACAGAGGTACTCGACTTTGACGAGCACTTGAATCCGCCTACTCCGTAAGGATTTGTATTAACCTTTACAGTAGATGAATAACCGCTGTAAGCCGTATTCTTGCCCTCAGTCCTGTATGCTCTTATCCTGAACTGATAACCGGCTGTTCCTGCCGCCAATCCCTTGACTGTATATGAGGTCGTTGCATTGCCTGTTATCTTTGCAACATTGACCCACTTGCCGCCTTTGTACTGCTCTATCTCGTAACCGCTTGCAGAACTGTTCTTCGTCCACTGCAAGGTTACATTCGTACTGGAAATTGACTTAACTTTGAAATTAGTTACCTTGGCAAGAGTGAGCTTTGCAATTGTCGCTGTTTCAGTCTTCTTGCACACTGTGCAGACTCTTGTCTTTGTACCGGTTGCCGTGTAAGTTGCCGCCTTGATAATTCTCCATTCGCCGAATTTATGGTTGCCTGTCGCAGGTATCGCAGTTACATCTGCCTTAGCGCTGCAACGTGTGCAGTGGTGCGATTTTGAGCCTGCCGCGCCGCAGGTAGCAGCCGTATCTGTAGTCCAAGCTGTTGAATAATCATGACCGAGCGCATTTATCGTTTTTGTTTCAACTTTAAGGCAACCATCACATGAACGAGTATTTATTCCGTTTTCCGTACAGGTTGGTTCTTTAATAATTACCCATTCATTAAAATTATGTGTATGCCCTATAAGGGTATATTCAAATCCATTATCGAATGCATATTGCTCACCAATTGTTTTAGCGTAGCATTCAATTTTGAAATTCGAAATCTTTGAAGTTTCATAGTGATCTCCTTGATAATACCCCAATGCGTACTCTCCGATATTTTTTACGCTTAATGGAATTGATACACTTGTAAGTAATTTGCAATTATAAATTGCAAACCTTTCTATGTTAACAACGCTATTGGGGATTATTATTGATTCCAGCGCACTAACATTTTCAAAAGCACTGCGATTTATAGTAACCACACCGTCAGGTATATTGTAGGTTGTTTCTTTCTTGCCGGCTGGATATAAAATCAATTCAGTTTCATTTTTATTTAGTAAAACACCTGAATTGCTTTTATATACTTTGTTCATTTCATCAATGTTTATTTCATTCAGCGCAGCGCATTCCTCAAAAGCATCTAGGTGTATATCTATAACGCTATCCGGTATAGATACACTTGCAAGACTTGTACAACCATTAAAAACCCAACCACCTATTTTAGTTACTCCTTTTGGAACTATTACACTTTCAATAGAATCGCAACCGTAAAATGCACAATCTCCAATAGTAGTCATACTTTCAGGCAAATTTACTTGTGTTAACTCCCAACAATTATGGAATGCATACTCACCAATATATTCTACACTATCAGGAATTGTTATACTTTCCAGTGAGGTTTTCCGTTCAAATGCGGAATCTGCTATACCGACCGTGCCATTTTTAATTGTGACATTTTTAACATCACTATCACAATCTATAATCCATTTGCCTACATATTTTTCAGTTGTTGTTTGATTTTTCAGTAACGCAGTATTAAAAAAAGCATGCTCACCTATACTCGTCACACTATCGGGTATTGTTACGCTGGCGAGCGATTCACAACCACTAAATGTACTCACACCAATATTTGTAATGCCGTATGGTAAAACTACATTTGTTAATGAAATGCAATTATAAAAAGCTCCTCTACCCACATATTTTACACTGTTCGGAATACTGATGTTTTTTAATTGTTCACAGTACGAAAATGCTCCGCATGATATGCCTGCTGTTCCATTCTTTACAGCGACATCGGTAACACTATTATCGCTATCGACAAGCCATTTATCGATATATTTTACATCTTCGGTCTGATTATTGCATATAGCAGTGTCACTAAATGCTCCGTCGCCAACATATGTAACCCCATCCGGTATATTAACATCATTAAGAGATTTACAGCCAAAAAACGTAAATTCATTAATAATAGTAACACTATCCGGTATTGCGATGCTTGTTAGGCTAGTGCAATCACTGAAAGCACCACTGCCTATCTCCGTCACACTGCTTGGTATCGTTATACTTTTGAGGCTTGTGCAACCGCTGAAAGCATCGTTGCCTATACTCGTCACGCTGTTCGGTATTGTTATACTTGTAAAGCTCGTACAATTGCAGAAAGCATACTGGCCTATACTCGATACACTTTTCCCGTCAATCGTTTTCGGAATATCAACCTTTTCCGCACTACCGCTATAATCGGTAATCTCCACCGTACCGTTATCAAGCACATCATACTCAAAATCCCCATAAGTCTCCGCTCCCGCCGCTACAGCGCAAAGCACAGCCATTGCCGCAAAGGCTATAAACCCCAGCAGCCACTTTTTCACTTTCATGTTATCCTCTCCTTATAATGAGTTTTACACAAATGCATAATTTGTTTTATATTCGGAATATAATGATATTTACATATAATACCTTGTAACGAATTAAATATTATGCATTCGGTACCAAATTATCCAACTACTTCTTCGTTCTAACCGTCAGCGTACTGCTCCATGAGCCATACTGCTTTGTACTTCCGTAAGTTTTATACGCTCTTATTC
>CAVJKI010000101.1:0-7183 GCA_963649995.1 Sodaliphilus sp. | reverse complement strand
GCTTTATCATGACGCACTGACAGGCGCATACAACCGCCGTTATTATGAAGAACAGGCAAAGTCCATGCGCTTTATAGATGCAGTTGCAATGCTTGATGCAAACAATTTCAAGAATATCAATGACCGTTACGGCCATGCCGCAGGCGACTGTGTACTGAAAGCAGTATGTGAAAGTATAAAGAGCTGTATAAGAAGCAACGACATTCTTATAAGGCTCGGCGGCGACGAATTTGTACTGCTTATGACCAATATTCCCGAAAAGATATTCTTTCAGAAGATTTCGGAGATAAAGCAAAGCATATCAGCGATAAATTTCACAGATTATCCTGACATAAACTGCACTGCCGCTATCGGCGGTGTTTACGGCATACAGCCGATAGAAAAAGCATTAGCTGAGGCGGACAGACTTATGTATGCTGACAAGCACGCCTCAAAGGAGGAAAAATGACACTTGAAGAATGCTACAAGGCACTCGGAGGAAGCTATACCGACGTGCTTTCCAGACTGATGAACGATAAGATGATAACAAAGTATCTCGGCAAGTTCACTGAAGATACCAGCTACAACGATATTTTCACAGCTCTCGCAAACAAGGATTACGAAACCGCTTTCCGTTCTGCCCACACTCTTAAAGGTCTGTGCCTTAATTTAGGACTTGATAAGCTTTACAAATCGGCTTTTGAAGTTACAGAGGCACTGCGCGGAAAAACAGATGAAACCACTCCCGAAATGCTTGAGGAGCTGAAAACAAATTATGAAAGCTCCGTTCTTGCAATAAAACAGCTATAATCCGACGCCACACTTTTATAACGGAGTGTGGCGTTTTACTTGACGATAAGCATAAAACAAGGTATAATAACCTCAGACATATAATCCGGCTTTAAAGAAAGGGACATACAATGACAGTAAGAGAAATGCAGGACGAGATCCTGAGAATAAAAAAAGAAAAAGACATCTGCATACTGGCTCACGCATATCAGCGTCAGGACATACTTGACGTAGCCGATTTTGTAGGCGATTCGTTTGCACTCAGTCAAATGGCGGCGAAAGCTCCTCAGAGTACAGTTCTGATGTGCGGTGTACGCTTTATGGCTGAAACGGTTAAAATCCTTTCACCTGAAAAAAAGGTGCTTCTTTCCGACAGCAATGCAGGCTGTCCTATGGCTGAACAAATGGATAAGGACCTTATCTCGCAGCTTAAAGAAATGTATCCTGATTACAAGGTAGTGGCATACATAAATACCACCTCAGAGCTTAAAACCGTATGCGATGTCTGCGTTACCTCATCAAGCGCAGTAAAAATCGTCAAAAAGCTCGACAGCGACAAGATACTTTTCATTCCCGATTGCAACCTCGGCGATTTTGTTCGCAAGCAGTGTCCCGAAAAGACCTTCAAGCTTGTCAGCGGAGGCTGTCCCACACATCTGCGCATGACAGTGAAGGACGTTGAAAAAGCAAAAGCACAGCACCCCGATGCACTTCTCCTTGTCCACCCTGAATGTGCGCCTGCGGTAACCGCACTTGCGGATTATGCAGGAAGTACAACAGGAATAATGAACTATGCAAAAAAGAGCGACGCAAAGGAATTTATAATCGGCACAGAAAACAGTATTGTCGAACATCTCAGCTTTGAAGAACCCGACAAGAAATTCTACCCGTTGTCAAAGGATTGCGTCTGTCACAATATGCATCTTACCAACCTAGCTACTGTTTACAACTGCGTATGCGGAAACGGCGGTGAGGAAATAAATCTCGATGAAGAAATCAGACTTGGCGCAAAGCGCTGCATTGACGAAATGTTAAGGCTCGGTGACTGACGGCTGAGTTGATATTGATTCGCATTCTGTTCATAATAAACCATAAAGTCAATGATTTCTTGACTTTTTAAGCAGCGTGAATTATAATAATAGAAGAAGCAGAATTTTCCGCCCCAAAAGGCGGAGTTTTTGCAAAAGCAGAAAAATGTTCATAAACTGAAAGGAATACAATTTGAAATTCAGAAGAAAATTAGCGGCTGTATTAGCCGGAATAATCGCAGTAACAGCTTTCTCCGGCTGTTCAATGTTCGGTAATCAGACAACAAACGCACTCGGCTCTTACGACTTTACACAGATGAATCTTATCCAGCTGGATAAGCCGGCAGACGGTCAGGACGTTGCGGTTATTGAAACAAATCTCGGTACTATGACAGTTGTTCTGTACGCTGAATTTGCTCCTAACACCGTAGCGAATTTCAAAAAGCGTGCCGAGGAGGGCTTTTATAACGGAAAGCCTTTCTTCGCTTTACAAAAAGGCATATATGCCATAACAGGAGCTTCAAATGACGAAGGCACTGAGGGTATAACCGACGACGGTAAGTATATAGCAAACGAATGTTCAGTAAATCTGTGGCCGTTCAAGGGCGCACTTTTAGGCTACAGCTCACAGCAGGGCTACTCCGACAGCAGATTCTTCTTTGCAGGCGCACTTGAAATAACAGAAGAAAACAAAAAGGAACTCAGAGGCTATACAAACCAGGAAACAAGCGCCCAGGTAATCCCCGAAGAACTTATCACAGCCTTTGAAAAGAGAGGAAGCGTTCCCGGATTTGCAGGCACATACACTGTATTCGGTCAGGTTATAAACGGCTTTGATACGCTCGACAAAATACTTTGGTCCGAATCGGACAAGACGAATATGAAGCCGCTAGAAGAAATCAAAATCGTTAAAGTAACGCTTGATACCTACAAGGACAGCAAATTCACCATTGAAGAACCCACCTCCGATAAATTCGTAACAGCTGAAGAAATCGCAAAGCTTGAAAGCGAAATGAACGGAACAAGCAACACCGAAAGCTCATCATCAAATTAAACCTTTAGTCGAAAGGAACCGATAAAATGAGGTTGAAGTCTTTATGCAAGGCTGCGGCGGCACTTACGCTCACAGCGGCAATGATAATGGCAAGCGGCTGTAACTCCGAAAAAAAGGATAACACCGCCGAAATAACGGTAGGACCCGGCGATACACTTGCCGAAATGACCATACAGATAGGTGAAGAAACAGGTAAGATCCGCTTTAAGCTTTTCCCCGAGGTTGCTCCGAAGGGTGTCGATAACTTTGTTAAGCTTGCACAAAGCGGTTATTATGACGGCAAGACAATACACCGTGTAATCAAGGATTTTATGATACAGGGCGGCTCACTGAGAGGTAACGGCACAGGCGGCACGACTGCCGACAAGACGGAGCTTCCCCGTGAAACAAACGGCCGTATGAGAGCCTATTACGGCGCACTCGGATATGCCGAGGGCAGTGACGGTATCAACAGTCAGTTCTTTATCATAAACAATAAAACTCCTTTTGATATTGCCAAAACAGCCGAAAATATTTCTTCGGATCTTGATGAATACAAGGACAGACTTACTGAAGCAGACAAAAAGACTTACACGGACTACCTTGCTAAATTGAATGCCGCTTCCGATGACGTAAAAGCAAAATACCTGTCAAGCGGCGGCGTGTTCAATATCGACGGTAATTATACGATATTCGGTCAGGCGATCGAAGGACTTGACTTCCTCGATAAAATCAGCGAGGTTGAGGTTTCATCGGGAAATTCAATAGATGATGAACAAAACATTGCGTCAAAGCCCACTGTATCAATAATAATCAAAAAGATAGAAGTTGCAACTATCCCGACTATAACCGAAACAGAAGCGACGACCACAACAAGAAAAAGTATCCGCCCGTCTGTAACAACTCCTGCACCGAGCGATACAACAACTGAGACTTCTGCTTCTCAGCCGCAATCCGAATAATAGAAATCCTGCATTGTACCGATTGCTATGCAGGATTATTTTTACCCCAAACACAAGCTAAGACGGAGTACCGTTTTCGATACTCCGTCTTGAATTTATTCATCTTTCTTTAAATGCACATCAAGCTGATTATAAGGTATCTCAATACCATTCTTATCAAACTGCTCTTTCACCGCTTCATTCAGATCAAAATACACCGTCCAATAATTCTCAGCCTTCACCCACGGATAACAGGTTATTCTTACCGCACTGTCCGCAAGCTCGGTTATCCTTATCTTAGGCGGAGGTTCTTTCAATATAAGCTTGTGCAAATCCGTGATTTCTTGTAAAACAGCCATGGCCTTTCTGAAATCCGCATTATACGAAACCGTATAAACCATGTCCACACGTCTTATTCCAAGCGAGGTGAAATTTGTAACCTTCTTCGCTGTTATCTGACCGTTCGGATAGAATATCGCCTTATTATCGTAAGAATGAAGCTCGGTGTACCAGATGTTTATTGCTTCAACCGTACCCTCAACATCTTCAACCCTGACATAATCCCCTACCTTGAACGGCTTTGTAAGCAGTATGCTGAAGCCTCCCGCTATGTTTGAAAGGCTGTCTTTAAGCGCAAGACCTATAGCAATACCTGCCGTACCTATTACAGCAATTATAGAGGCCATCGGAACGCCGAGTACCGCAAGAACGATTGTTGCAAGCAAAGCATAAAGCAGTATTCTTACAAGTGAATACACAAAACGTGAGATCGTCTTATCAATAACGTCATGCCCCATACCCTTGTTCATCATTTTAAGAACAAGCTTTGAAATTATAAGTCCGACAATCAGTATTATCACTGCGGCGATCAGCGTGGGAAGATAGCCGACAAATGCATTCAACATCTGACCGAAAAATGTTTCAGCCTCTTTTATTTGTGCCTGTGCATTCTCAAACGGATCGGTAGAAGCACCGACCGCCTGGGAAAGCAATGAAATATCCAAAAAAATCTCTCCGTTTCAGCTTTAATTCGAGGTATCCTCTGCTCTCTCTGTTACCTGTATAGATACTTTATATTCGCCTGTTACCCAGCTTTTAACCTTAGTGCCTCGCAGAGTGAATTCCGCATTGACATCTTTAAGACCTGCCGTAAGCGTAGTTCCCATAAGGTCAATCGTGGCATAAATATCCTTGGAAGCGAGCGCCGCTATTTCATCTGCCGGACCTGTAACATTGACGCTGATTTCATTCGTAAGAACCTCTACATCAAAATTGTCGGGCGCATTTATTACCCTGATATTATCCTTCTGCACCGCATAGCTGAGGAATGTGTAGCTTTCTGCGTCCTCAAACGATACCATTGCAGAGGTATTGCCGCTGATGTTCTTGTATCCCTCAGGCAAAGTTATCGGCAGAGTGAGCTTTTGCAGATACTTTGTTGTAAGCTGATTTAAATCTATTGTACCTACTTCAAATTTCTCCTGCGAATCAAGAGAATCATCGGGAGAAGAAACCGTAAGCGATTCGGGATATATGCTGCATTTCAGACTGCTCAGATCAAAGTTTGAGGGAACATTCGTAAACTGCACGGTAAGAGGTAATGTTTTCTGCTTATAAAGCGTGATGTTTACGGTAAAGCTCTCATTGTCATATTTAATATCGGGGTTTTCTATTATCTCTCCGTTATTGCCGAGCAATACGATCTGACCCTTTGATGTTACCGATTCAGATGTTTCTCCTGTAAATACAGAGCGTATTTCTACAGTTTTTACAGCCTCAACCGCCGTACTGTCGCCCGTCAGAGTTATGGTTGACGGCTCAGCCGTAACGCTGTCTATCTTCATTCCCGACGTAGCCGTAACTCCATCCGCTATCGCTTTCATACTGCCGTTTGAAATGCTGTATGTCTTTGATACCGTCTTTGCAACCTTGAGCTTCAGCGTTATATTGTCATCCTCCACTGTACAGCTGTTTTCCTTTATCGGGGTAACATTTACCTTTACCGTGTATTCTCCGGGCGAGGTTATCGCCGACAAATCCGCATTTGCTGTAAAATCGTTTGCGGTAAGATTTCCGACCTCATAGCGCTTGCCCGTTACCTGTACGGTGATTTTATCAATGTAGCTGTCGGTCACGGATAATGCGTTTTCTGTCATGTAATCGGTAGGCTTTACCGTAACAGGAATATCGCTTACATGAGTAGTGACATCGGGGAAAATCTGCATTGAAATTGCAAACCACACTATAATTGCTATAACGAGAGCGAAAATAATGTTCTTTAAATTTTTAAGGAAGTTCTGTAAAAAGCTCTTTATCCATTCTTTCATTATTTATCCGCCCCCTTTTCCTTTTTCGCATCGGGTGCGTTTTTCTTATTCTTTTTAGAAGACTTGTCTTTCGCTTTTTTATTGTCGGGCTTCTCGGGAACAAGCTTTGTTGTAAGCAGCTTGCGCAGAGTGTCCTTATTATAAAAACGTGTAAGACTTCCGTTCTCTGCTACAGATATAGTACCCGTTTCCTCGGATACAATTACGATAACGGCGTCCGAAACCTCGCTCATACCTATAGCCGCTCTGTGACGTGAGCCCAGTGCTTTTGAAATAAGCTCCTCCTTTTGCGGCTTCGGTAAGAAACAGCCTGCGGCGTATACCTTACTGTCACGGATAATGACTGCACCGTCATGCAAAGGAGTATTCGGAAAGAATATGTTTCCGAACAGCTCAGGGCTGGGTGTTGCATTGAGTATCGTGCCGGTATCGACCTGTTCGCCGAGCTTTGTTTCACGCTCGAATACAATAAGTGCGCCCGTAGCCGTCAGCGAAAGCTGTTCGCAAGCCGTACAGACAGCCTCTATACAGTTATGTATATCTGCTGTTGCCGCATCGGCTTTACCCTCAAAGTTAAGCGCAAGCTTCTTCATTTTTGTGGTACGTCCCATTTTCTCAAGCACACGGCGAAGCTCAGGCTGGAAAACGATGAGTATGGCTATAATTCCGACGTTCAGGAATGTTTCTATTATTACCTTCATCGCCTTGAATTCAAACTGATTTACAACAAAGAAAAGTATAGCAAGCAGAATTATACCCTTGATAAGCTGTTCCGCTCTTGTTTCCTTGATGATTTTTATGCCCTTATATATCAGATAGGCAAGCAGGAGAATATCAAGATAATCTACTAATCCCATAGTAGCGAAAACGCTCTGTATATTCTCCCATATATCCTTTAAATACTGGATCAATGTTCCGCTCCGTTTCTGAAACTGCCAACGCAGTGAATTTCATCGTAAGTTTATATATAATATTGTATCATTAAACAGTAATGATTTCAAGGAGTGGAGGGAAATTTTTTCTTATTTTTCACAAATTAAAATCAGCGTTTTTTTCTGAAAGTCCGACATTGGCTTAATACTGCGG
>CAVJKI010000100.1:0-7187 GCA_963649995.1 Sodaliphilus sp. | reverse complement strand
AGGTGTAGCTATTACAGAGCTTACCTGCGAGCTTGCCATGAACATAGGCAGAGCCGCCGCACTGGTACTGACAAAGCAGAAAACACATAAAGGAAAAGCAAGAATACTGATAGGTAAGGATACACGAATTTCATCGGATATACTTGAATCGGCGCTTATCGCAGGTATAACCTCAGTCGGAGCTGATGTTGAGCTGCTCGGAGTTGTACCTACGCCTGCCGTTGCTTATCTTGTAAGATATTATGAGGCTGACGCAGGCGTAATGATTTCCGCGTCGCACAACAGCGTTGAGTATAACGGCATAAAGCTGTTTTCATCGACAGGCTTCAAGCTCCCCGATGAAGTTGAAAACGAGATTGAAGCGCTGATACTTGATACTCCCGAAAAGATGGAGCTTGTTGACGGCGGAAACGTCGGCAGAGTAAGAACAATGTACGGTGCTGTAAGCGAGTACAACGAGCATATCCAGTCAACGGTAAACGGCAAATTCCAGGGACTTCTTGTTGCTATCGACTGTGCAAACGGCAGTGCAAGCGCAACCGCAGAATCGCTGTTCTATAAGTTCGGAGCTGAGTTTGTGTATATCAACAACGAGCCGAACGGCCTTAACATAAACGACAAGTGCGGATCTACGCACATGGAACAGCTTGTCGAGCTTGTAAAAAAGCGTGGCTGTGATGTCGGCTTTGCATTTGACGGTGATGCAGACAGATGCCTTGCGGTAGACGAAAAGGGCAATATAATAGACGGCGACAAGCTTATCGCTATCCTTTCACGCTACATGAAGGAAATGGGTAAGCTCAAAAATAATGCGGCAGTTGTCACTGTTATGAGCAACCTCGGCTTCCACCGCTTCATGAATGAAAATAAGATAGATACAGTATGCACAAAGGTAGGCGACCGTTACGTTCTTGAAGAAATGCTGAACAGCGGCTATAACATCGGCGGCGAGCAGTCGGGACATATCATATTCCTTGACCATGCGACGACAGGTGACGGACAGCTGACAGCGGTACAGACGCTTGAGCTTCTTGCAAAGAGCAAGCGTCCGCTTTCACAGCTTGTACAGGATATTCCCGATTTCCCCCAGCTTCTTGTGAATGTCAGAATAACGGAGGACAAAAAGGGACTTTGGAACAAGACAGAAAAGATAACCGATATTATTGCACAGGCTGAAAAGGCTATGGGCGAGAACGGAAGAATACTTGTCAGAGAAAGCGGAACAGAGCCGCTTGTCAGAGTTATGATAGAGGGCAAGGACGAAAAGGAAGTCGACTACTGGACAAATCTTATCGCCGACACGGTAAGGGAGTGCCTTTGTTAAATTAAAGGAGTTTTATATGGCAAAGATAGAGGCTGAGCTCAGAGGTAATTTTGATATTATCCTTATGGATCTTCACAATACGGTAATGAGAGGCAGTAAGAGTGCGTCGCTTGAGGAAAGCTCTGATATTATCGTAGGCGACACACGCTGTGCTGTCCGTGCATATGAACGTTACAGCTACCTCGGAAACGGCAGAGTAAGCATGAATGTCACCCTGCTTCAGGCAGACGGCAGAGTATTTGTTTCCGTAACGTCGACAGGCGGCAGTCAGGCTGTGTTCTTCAAGATAAACACGATAGGCGAAAATTCGTTCCTTGATACGATACGCTCGGCAATTGACAGCTACAGGATAAGGTGAATTAACTTGAGAAAATCACAGGACTGGCAGGACTACAGACTTATAGATGCGTCTGACGGTCAGCGCCTTGAAAAGTGGGGCAACATAACACTTGTGCGTCCCGACCCACAGATAATATGGAAAAACCCCGACCCCTCACCGCTGTGGAATAAGGCTGATGCGGTATATCACCGTTCATCAAGCGGCGGCGGTAAATGGGAGTATAAAAAACAGCTTCCCGAAAGCTGGAATATAAGCTACAAGGGACTTACCTTTATGGTAAAGCCCACAGGATTTAAGCACACGGGAATATTCCCGGAGCAGGCGGTCAATTGGGACTTATGCTCAGAGCTTATTAAGAATACAGGCAGAGAAATAAACGTACTCAATATGTTTGCCTATACAGGCGGCGCAACACTTGCCTGTGCAAAAGCAGGTGCTAAGGTGTGCCACCTTGATGCAGTAAAGGGCATGGTTGACTGGGGCAGGACAAACGCAAAGCTCAGCGGTCTTTCAGATAAGCCTATAAGATGGATAGTTGACGATGCGGTAAAGTTCCTCGGCAGAGAAATAAGACGAGGAAACCGCTACGACGGAATTATCCTTGACCCTCCGAGCTACGGCAGAGGAACAAACGGCGAGATGTGGAAGCTTGAGGACAATATCTGCGACCTTATGAATATGTGTACCGAGGTACTGACCGAAAAACCGCTTTTCATCGTGCTGAACAGTTATACAACAGGTCTTTCGTCATCGGTAATGACTTATCTTTTACAGATGACGGTAGGCAGAAAATATAAGATAAGAGTAGACTCACAGGAGATAGGACTTCCTGTTGAACAGACGGGACTTACAGTTCCTGCGGGAAACACCGCTGTTGTATATTTTGAATAAACGGCGGTAAAGGAGAACGGATTGAAAGACAACGAGATAATAAAAACCGAAAACCTTATATTTGATTATACCGTGTTTGATGAGAACGGCGATGAAACAGGAAAGAATCGCATACTCACCGACATTAACCTGTCGATTGAGGAGGGAAGCTTTGTCGCAGTCCTCGGTCATAACGGAAGCGGTAAATCAACGCTCGCAAAGCATTTTAACGGCATATTGCTCCCGACATCGGGCAAGGTGCTTGTAGACGGGATCGACACCACGGACGAAAGCAGAATATATGATATTCGTCAGACTGTCGGCATGGTTTTTCAGAATCCCGACAATCAGATAGTAGCAACGATAGTCGAGGAAGATGTTGCATTCGCACTTGAAAATTTAGGCGTACCGCCTGATGAAATACGCAGACGGGTAGATGAGGCGCTTAAAACCGTTGATATGTACGAGTACAGAAGTCATGCTCCTCATCAGCTGTCGGGCGGTCAGAAGCAGAGAGTGGCAATTGCGGGTATAATAGCAATGCGTCCTCGTTGCATAGTAATGGACGAGCCGACCGCAATGCTCGACCCAAAGGGCAGAAAAGAGATAATGTCAACTATAAAGATGCTCAATAAAGAGCATGGAATAACTGTAGTGCTGATAACCCACTACATGGAAGAAGCCGCAAAGGCTGACCGTGTGGTTGTAATCGATAAGGGCAACATTCTGCTTGACGATGTGCCGAAAAAGATATTTTCACAGGTCGAATTGCTTAAATCTGTCGGACTTGACGTTCCGCAGGCGACTGAGCTTATGTATGAGCTTAAAAAAAGCGGGATAGATGTTCCCGATGATGTAATAGATGAAGATGAATGTGCAGAGGTACTGTACAATATTCTTAAAAATAAGGAATAACAAATGAATGTGATAGAACTTAAAGGGCTTACCTATAAGTACAGCGTTGGAACTCCGTTTGAGTCGACCGCTGTCGATAATGTAGACCTTACTATAGAAAAGGGCGAATTCTGCGGAATTATCGGCCACACGGGAAGCGGTAAATCGACGCTTATCCAGCACCTGAACGGTCTTGTAAAGCCGACATCGGGTGAGGTGCTGATAGACGGACAGAATATATGGGATAAGGGCGTTGACATACGCTCGATAAGATTCAAGGTCGGTCTTGTGTTCCAGTATTCCGAGTATCAGCTGTTTGAAGAAACGGTATACAAGGATATTGCATACGGACCAAAGAATATGGGCTGTGATGAAGCCGAGGTTGACCGCAGAGTGCGTGAGGCGGCAGAGAACATGGGTATCCGTGAGGAACTGCTTGAACGCTCACCTTTCGATCTGTCGGGCGGACAGAAACGCCGTGTCGCACTTGCAGGCGTTATCGCAATGGATCCCGAAATTCTGATACTTGACGAGCCTGCCGCAGGACTTGACCCGATAGGCAGAGAAAAGGTGCTTGGCAAGATAAGCGATTACCATAAAAAGTACGGCAAGACGATTTTACTCGTTTCTCATTCAATGGAGGATATAGTAAAGTATGCCGATAAGGTGCTTGTCATGAACAAGGGCAAGCTTTTCTGTCATGAGGATACGGACAGCGTATTCGCAAGACAGGACGAGATCATAAAGATAGGTCTTGATGTTCCTCAGATCACAAAGATCATGATGAAGCTGAGAGATAAAGGTGTAGACTTAGGAAAAGATATATATACTGTTGAACGTGCTAAAGAGAGAATAATGCAGTATATGGACAAAGGAACGATATGCTGAAGGATATTACAATAGGACAGTTTTTTCCCGGCAATTCAATAATCCACAGGCTTGACAGCCGTTTCAAGATAGTGCTTGATATAGCCTATGTTGTAATGCTGTTCATGGCAGGCAACTATTGCTCGCTTATTACGGCAGGACTGTTCATGCTGATAATTTATATGATGTCGGGGATAAGCTTCAAGCTGATTTTCAAGAGCTTAAAGCCGATTATGCCGATCATACTGTTTACCTGTATACTGAACCTGTTCTTTATACACGGCGAGGGCGATCCGCTGGTACAGCTCGGATTTATCACAATATACATGGAGGGTATCAACACCTCCGTATTCATGACAGTGAGAATTATATTCCTTATTGTCGGAATGTCGCTTCTCACCTATACGACTTCACCCATAGCCCTGACAGACGCAATTGAACGCTTGCTGTCACCGCTCAAGAAACTGCATTTCCCCGTTCATGAGCTTGCTATGATGATGACGATAGCTTTAAGATTTATTCCTACTCTTATAGAGGAAACTGATAAGATAATGTCGGCGCAGAAGGCAAGAGGCGCAAGCCTTGATACAGGCGGACTTGTAAAAAAAGCGAAAGCACTTATACCTGTACTTATACCGCTGTTTGTTTCTGCTTTCAAGCGTGCAAACGAGCTTGCGCTTGCAATGGAGTGCCGTTGCTATAAGGGCGGCGAGGGCAGAACACGAATGAAGCAGCTTAAATTCGGTGCAAGAGATATAGTTGCTGTGATTATAATGGCGGCAATGATCACATTAACCGTTTTTATGAACATTTATGTTCCCGTACCAGGAATGTAAGGTGTATTATGCGTAATCTTAAGGTAGTTATGGCATATAACGGAACAGCCTATCACGGTTATCAGCGTCAGAACAATGCAAACAGCATACAGCAGACAGTTGAAGATGTACTGTCAAAGCTTCTCGGCGAAGCAGTCACAATAAACGGCTGTTCAAGGACAGATACAGGTGTACACGCTAAAGCGTTTGTTTTTAATGTAAAAACAGATTGTCCTATTCCGTGCGACGGATTTATCAAGGGAGGAAATGCGCTTTTACCTAAGGATATAGCTTTCCTTTCATGTGAAGACGTTCCCGACAGCTTTCATGCGAGATTTGACAGTAAGGGCAAGGAATATATCTATATGATCTATACGGGCGATGTGCGTGATGTTTTCACGGCGGATACTGCACTGCATTATCCGTATAAGCCCGATATTGAAAAAATGCGGAAAGCGGCACAGCTGATGGTAGGAGAGCATGACTTTGCTTCATTCTGCAAAGCGGAAGCAAAGGAGCATCTGCTGACGACCGTAAGAACGGTTTATTCAATTGACGTTTGCGAGAACGGTGATTTTGTTTTGATAAAAGTCTGCGGAAACGGATTTTTGCACAATATGGTAAGGATAATCGTAGGCACGCTTATATATATAAGCGAGGGTAAACGTACCGAACAGGATATAATAAACGCACTCACAAAGCCTGACAGGGAATTTGCAGGAAAGACTGTTCCTCCGAGCGGGTTATATCTGAACAAGGTGTTTTATGACGATACAGAAAAGATGTAAAATGAAAGAGGGGTAAGTATGAAGGTACCCGATAAAAATCCTCTTGATGAGCAGAATAATGATATAAATGATGTTACGCTTTATCGGAAAAAGAAGAAAAGAGCAAAACGCTTAAGAAATCTTATTATTTTACTTGTTGTTTTAGTTGCTCTTGTTCCGGTATGGATATACAGAGAAACGATATTTGAGCCGCTCCGTGGTATTGCGTCGAGAATACAGACTACCACAACCGAAACCGCAGGCTATCCTATATGCCTTACGGGAAGAAGCGACTATACTTTCTGTTCAATGAACGACAGCTTCGCATTGCTCAGCGATACTTACCTTTATTCATACAATGAAAACGGCGGACAGAACTTTGCCTTTCAGCACGGCTATGTTCACCCTATGGCAGTATCAAATTCAAAGCGTGTTGTGATATATGATAAGGGCGGACACGACTTCTCCTTGTTCAACAAGACGAGCGAGATATATAAAAACAATATAGAAAATGAGGTAATTGTATCGGTTTTCCTGAGTAATTCCGAGCATACTGCGGTAGTTACATCGGGCGGCAGATATTCAAACGTTATCTATATATACGACGGAAGCGGAAGATGGCTGTATACACAGCGCTTCATTGACGACAACGTAATGCAGGTCGCATTCTCCGATGACAACAGATACATCTACGTCACCAGAGTAACCTCGGATAACGGCGATATTATTACAAAGCTTTCAAAGTACGACATAACAGGTGACGGTACAGAGCTTTGGACTCAGACGGTGAACGATTGCGTTTCAATGGCACTGAGCCTTAATGCGGGTATAGTGACCGTAACGGGCGACAGCGAAATAAGAACATATAACGCAGAGAGCGGAGAACAGGCGGGCAATTACAGCTATCAGGGAACGATCGAAAATTTTGATACGTCGTCTGCTTACAAAGCCTTTGTTTTTGACGATTACACAGGCGATGGAAAGAAGCTTGTGATTCTTGATGAAAAATGTGAAGTTACCGCAAGTGCGGCGGTATCATCAGATGTAAAGCGCATACGGGTACAGGACAACGCTGTTACGGTAATGACCGATAACGATATAGTGCAGTACGACACTGTTCTTGCTTCGGTAAAAAAGACGTTACTGACCGACAACTATTCGGATTTTATCAAGGTTGGCGGGTCGATCCTGCTTATGGGATACGACAGCCTTGACTGCTTACAGCTTTAAGCTGTGGAAAGGATGAAATATGGGAACGGAATTTTTTTGGTTTTATGATGTGATTCTTGCGGCAATACTTATAGGTATGC
>CAVJKI010000099.1:5008-7219 GCA_963649995.1 Sodaliphilus sp. | reverse complement strand
ATAATTCCGCAGACAGTAATCACGAATTATTCGTGACAAAGGCAAAGCAGTTTTTTGCGAAAATGACGGAGGAGATATAATGGCATCACTTTACGACATTGACACTCGCTTGTACTCGCTTTTGGACGAGGATACAGGCGAAATCACAGACGCTGAAGCGTTTGAGAAGATACAGCTTGAACGCGACAAGAAGATCGAGAACATCGCCTTATGGGTAAAAAACCTTAAGGCTGATGCAGAAGCGCTGAAAACTGAAGAGCTGGCTTTTGCCGAGCGTCATAAAGCAGCTAAAAAGAAAATCGACAGCTTAAAGCATTTGCTGTCGGACACTCTCGGCGGTCAGAGCTTCAAGACGGCAAGAGTATCGCTGTCTTTCCGCAAGAGCTCAGAAGTGCAGATAGACGATATTGAGGAGCTGTCAGACGAGTATCTGAGATATAAAGCACCTGAGCCTGACAAGACAGCGATAAAAGCGGCGATAAACGAAGGAAAGAAGGTAGCAGGTGCAAAGCTTGTAAGCAAGATCAACCTGCAAATAAAGTAATGGGAATACCGGTTTTAATTGTAGGGCGAAGCGGTAGCGGCAAAAGCACATCGCTCAGGCACTGTCAAGACTTTGCCGTGTTTAACGTGATCGGCAAGCCTCTGCCGTTCAGAAATCCGCCGAAAACGATGTGCACAGATGACTATGCTACAATAGTCAGGGGACTTGCCAAGTGTAAAGCAAAGTCTATTGTAATAGACGATGCGGGCTATCTGATGACAAATCAGTTTATGAGAGGGCATTCTTCGAATGGTACAGGAAATCAGATATACAGCTTTTACAACAGCGTTGCAGATCAGTTCTGGAGCTTGCTTGAGAACATCAAGGCGCTTCCGCCAGACAAGATCGTCTATGTGATGATGCACACGGATTCGGACGACAACGGCAACATGAAACCGAAGACTATCGGCAAATTGCTTGATGAGAAAGTCTGCATAGAAGGTATGTGCACTGTGGTTCTCAGAAGCGCCTATGAAGACGGTAGATACGTTTTTTTGACGAACAAGCAGGATGACAAGTGCCTTGAAAAATCGCCTATAGATATGTTTACTGAAACGGCTATAGATAATGACTTAAAGATGGTGGATAACACCATCAGAGAATATTACAACATAACGGAGGATAAAGAAAATGCTTGAACCTAAGGGTTACAAAGATGTACAGGAGTTTGGCGAGTATGAAAAACTCGCTCCGGGCGGTCACGTCATGAAGATACTTAAGGTCGAGGAAACGACTTCAAGGAACGGTGATGATATGATAAAAATCTATCTCGACACCGACAAAAGCGATAAACAGCCGTGCTTCTTCAAGAAGCGTTATGACGGTGACACCAGAGAAAACAAGAAGTGGGGCTGTATCGTAAATCAGCTCGTTATCGACGCTAAGACAGGACTTGCAAGCAGAGGCTTAAAGACATTCCACACTTGCGTTGAGAAGTCAAACAGCAGTACCTTTAAGCTCGTGTGGGGCGATAAGTACGCCGATAACTTCAAGGGCAAGCTCATCGGCGGACTATTCCGCAATGAGGAGTATCCGAAGCAGGACGGTACTACAGGTTGGACGGTTAAGCTCATGGCTTTCCACTCCGTAGGTGCTGTGCTTGAGGGCTTGAAAGTCCCTGACGACAAACCGCTTGAGCAGAGCAATACAATGGGCAACTTCGGCAGTGTGATAGCACCTCCGCCGGAAGCGCCTATGCCGACAGATGATGATTACCCGTTTTAAGGAGGAAAGAAAACATGATTAATACAACAACAAGCATTTTAGAAATGGCACGCGGTGCTATCATGGAACAGGTTAATGTAGAAACTGCGAAAATTGTCGCAAATATTCTTGATCCAAATACAGCGGCGACTAAAAAAGCGCTCATTAATTGTGACTGTTGAATTTGCGCCCTCAGCTGACCGTGAAAAAGTAAGCATCAAGGCGGTTGCTAAATCAAAGCTTGAGCCTAATAACGCAATTGAAACCGCTATTTTTGTAGGAACAAACGGAAAAGGTGAAGCTATGGCAACCGAGCTAACTGCAAATATCGGCGGTCAGATTAGACTTGACGGGAATGAGGAAGATGAACCTAAAACAATAAGATTGGCATTAAACGGTTAATAAACGGAGGTAAAAAAATATGATTAAAGCAGCAATTGAAAAAATATTAGAGATGGCAGTAC
>CAVJKI010000099.1:0-4998 GCA_963649995.1 Sodaliphilus sp. | reverse complement strand
TGGCAGTACCGACTGAAATTGTAATTGACGGTATAGATTATACGAACAGAAATATTCGTCCTGTTTCACCGCCTCGTACCGAAAGGCTGGATTTCAAGTCATTAAAAGGTCTGTGCGACGCCATAAAAGCGGAACATAGCAATTTAAAGGAAAAGTTAATTGTCAGGGTAACAGGTGCCACGCAGGTAGATGTATTTTCATTCCCGTATGGTAACGATAATCAGCGTGATTATTTGTATTCGTGCAAAGCTCAGTTACCTGTTCACGATTTCGGACATTTTATTACTCTCGAAAATATGATTATTGCACTGCGTTCAAAATATGTGCGTACAGATTCTCTTGACGAGCATATCCAGCTTGTCGGAAGTATTTTTGAAGAAAGCAGCGTCGTAACATCTGATGACGGCATATCTCAGAATGTTGCTGTGAGAAAAGGCGTAGCATTGAAAGCTAATAAAACAATTAATCCTATCGTCCGTCTTACGCCGTTCAGAACGTTCAGTGATGTAGAGCAGCCGGCAAGTGACTTTTTGTTCCGTATTAAGGAAGGCGGAACAGCAGCTCTGTTTGAAGCAGACGGAGGCGCGTGGGAGAACGAAGCCCGGCGCAATATCGCGATGTTTTTACGAACAGAACTTGAAGAACTTAAAGATATTATAACTATTGCTGAATAGGAAACATTACATCGGAGGTAAAAGCCAATGGCAACAGAAGATATTGAAAAGTTAAAGCCTGTTGAGGAGTTCACGAAGGAGGACTTCCTTACAGGACTTGCACCGTATCAGTATTGCTGTGCTTTCCTTGATGATCCTTTCGAGTTCGAGCGTGCAAAGGCAAGAGTGACCGAGCGGGCGGCACAGCTGAAAATACGCAGCTTTATGACTCTGCTCGGCAACTACTGCCGAAAATACGAGAAAAACCTCTCGGAAACTTTTACGGCTACAAACTTCCCACTTCAACCGGTTCAGCTCATCTGTGGCAATTATATTTGCGACTATACCGGAGTGTCACTTGACGGTGAAACCGTGTGTTCACACCCGATAATGCCTATAATGCGGCTTTGCAACATTGACACAGGCGTTGAGAAGATAAAAATTGCCTACTCACGAGGCGGAAAAGCGTTCCGATATCTGATCGTTGACCGCAAGACAATATCATCGGCAAATAAAATCGTTGACCTATCGGACAGCGGTATAGCGGTTACGTCCGAAAGTGCAAAGGCACTTGTAAAGTATTTTGCGAAAATCGAACAGCTTAACCCTGAGTTGCTTCCCGAAACCGAGTGCGTTACTCGCATGGGCTGGATAACGCAGGCGGACGAACAGCTTGATTTTGCACCGTATATCGATAGCATAGCATTTGACGGCGAAGCGGAGTATAAGAAGCACTACGACAGTGTGAAGACGGCGGGAGATATTCGCAAGTGGTATGAAGTGATATATCAGAATATCCGCCTGAAATCGGTAGCGGCGAGAATGGTTTTCGCGTCTTCGCTTGCGTCCGTGCTTGTAAAACCGCTTGGCTGTAACTGCTTCTGGGTGCATCTCTGGGGCGAAACGGAAAGTGCAAAGACGGTCCTTGCAATGACTGCGGCTAGTATATGGGGTAATCCCGAAATCGGCGATTACATCATGACTTTTAACGCTACAACCGTCGGAATGGAAAAAACAGCGGCATTTTATAACAACCTGCCGTACATACTGGACGAGCTACAGATTATCAACGATAAGCGTGATCTGGACAATCTGATATATATGCTGACTGAGGGCTCAGGCAGAAGCAGAGGAAACAAGCTCGGCGGACTTGACGCAGTACCAAAGTGGAAGAATGCGGTAATAACAACAGGCGAGCGACCGATTGTAACAGCACGTTCCGGTGGTGGATCTATCAATCGAGTTATCGAGATCGAGTGCAAGGAAAAGTTCTTTGACGATCCTAGACACGTTGCGAATACGGTAAAAGCAAACTATGGATTTTTCGGAAAGATGTTTGTACAGAAGCTGATAAAAGACGGCTTTGAATACGCTGAGGATCTGTTTGACGGCTATCAGAAGAAATTGATATCAGAGTACGACATAATGCAGAAACAGGCGCAGAGCGCCGCTCTGATACTCGCAGCGGACACGCTGATGTGTGAAATGCTCGGCATAGAAGAAACAGCACTGAAAACGGACGAAGTAGCCGAATTTTTAAAAACAAAGGCTTCTGTAAGCGTCAATCCGAGAGCGTATGAATGTATATGTAACTTTGTTGCTTTGAATTCGACACGCTTCATATACAATCCAGATAAACCTATTGATCAGTGGGGAGTGCTTTCAGGAGACAGACGCACGGCATATATAGCTGCGTCGGTATTTCGCAAAGCGTGCGAAGACGAGGGATATAATTCACAGGCGTTGCTGTCATATTTGCGTGACAATCACCTTATAGAGATCGACAAAGCAGGCAAAAACACTGTAAACAAGCGGATTAACGGTTTGTGCACACGGTGTGTGCATCTGACACTTCCATCAGAAGATGATGCAAAATATGATGATATAGAATTTTAACGTTACACACGATACACCGAAGTTACATACCTTGTGTAACCGTTAAAATGGCTCTGTGAGCGGTTTAGCAAGTGCTGTTACACAAGTTACACCTTTTTCGGGTATAACGTTATATTCTGTATAAACAATTTTAACGTTGTATTTATATAGATTTTTTCTATAGAGAAATGCGTTTTTAGGTGTAACGGTGTAACATAATCGTTCAATCGCAGTCACAGAGCGGTTTTACACAGTTACACTCTGAGTGTAACTGCTGTGTAACAAGTGTAACACAGAAAGGAGGACAGCACGCAGATATGCAACTGTATGACTATCAAAGCAATCTGATAGATAATTTATCGCGCTCCTGGCGTGAGGGCTATAAGCGTCCGTGCATCGTCCTTCCGTGCGGAGGCGGTAAGTCGGTCATAGCGTCAGAAATCGCAAAGCGTACAACAGATAATCATAATCGTGTCCTGTTTATGGTACACAGGCAAGAATTGTGCGATCAGATATATAACACATTCAGCAGATACGGCGTTGATATGGATTTATGCTCCGTCAACATGGTGCAGACTATATCACGACACTTGCGGGACGCAGAACAACCGACGCTGATAATCACAGACGAAAATCATCACTGCATTGCAAGTACATATCGCAAAGTGTATGAAGCATTCCCGAAAGCGTACTGCGTGGGGCTTACGGCAACGCCGGTACGACTTAACGGCGGCGGACTGGGAGAAATAAACGACAAGCTCATCGAAGGTCCTACGGCAAAATGGCTGATAGAAAATCACAGGCTTGCGCCGTATCGGTACTATGCTCCTGCTCTTGCAGACTGCTCACGACTGACATCACGATGTGGCGATTATTCGGCGGAAGATGTTGAATTACTGATGGACAAGCCTAAAATATACGGCGATGTCATTAAGTTTTACAAGCAGTTATCAGACGGTGGTAAGGCGGTATGTTACTGTGCAACGATAAGGCACAGTACAGCAATGGCACAGCAATTCTGCGATGCAGGTATACCGGCACGGCATATTGACGGCAGTACGCCTAAAGCCGAACGTGTGCAGACAATATCAGATTTCAGAACAGGCAAGATTAAAATACTCTGCAATGTTGATTTAATATCAGAAGGCTTTGACGTTCCTGATTGCTCAGTGTCTATACTCCTTAGACCTACAAAATCATTAACACTGTATATACAGCAGTCTATGCGCTGTATGCGGTATCAGCCCGATAAAACAGCTATCATCATAGATCATGTCGGTAACGTACACAGGCACGGTTTGCCGGATACGGAACGTAAATGGACGCTCAATCCAAAAGCGCCAGCCAAGAAACAGGCACAGGCGAAAATCAAGATAAAGCAATGTCCTGAATGTTATTATACTCACGAGCCTGCTGATGTCTGCCCGAACTGTGGGCATATATACGAAAAAACACAGCGTGAAATCAAGGAACAACAGGAAGCGAAGCTGATTATGATTACAAGCGAGTATCAGGATGTTAATCAATGCAGAAGTATACAAGAACTGTACGCATACGCAAAAGCCAAAGGCTATAAGCCCGGATATGCGTATGTGAAAGCTAAGGAATGGGGTTGGTTCAGATAAGAGAAATCGATATACAGAACAGCATACGTCTTGCATTAAGCGAGAAGTGCGTTATCTTCCGTGCAAATGTCGGCGTGTTCAGCACGGCAGACGGAAGAACGGTATCTACGGGACTTCCAAAAGGTTTTTCAGATTTGTTCGGTTATCGTAAGTCTGATTGCAAGGCAGTGTTTATCGAAGTAAAAACGGCAACAGGCAAGGTAAGACCTCAGCAGGAGCAATTCCTAAACGCTATGAAAAGCCACGGAGCTATTGCGGGGGTGTGCAGATCAGCGGAGGAGGCGCTTAAATTGATAGATGACGGCTGATGAAGTAATAGAGCTTGCAAGGCACAACACACCGTTACCAGACAACGCAACACTTTCAGAAGGACTGCTATATAAATCAATGCGTCTGACGTATGCGGCGTTCCGTGAGGGTGAGATAACAAAGGAGCAAGGTGCGCAAGAGCGCAAGCAGGCAGTAAAGCAGTTTGACAAATATCAGCTGTACGAAAAAGTGTACAGAAACAACGCTAAGCGTGGTAAAGTGATAGGTGAACTACTTTGTGAGGTAAACAAGCACGGCTGTGAGCTGTGTAAAAGAATGGCTAAAATTTATGACGGTCGTTTATAACAAGTAACTATGCTTGTTAGCAAGCTTGCTGATGACTTTGAACACGGTAATTATGGCGATAATCATTCCGATCAGATGCGGTAACGGAAATGCAGATGTGAACATGTTTCCTAAGTCGTCCGCTTGCTTCGCTATCATGATTATAAGGTTTATAAAGTTAAAAATACCGTCAATTATATTTTGCATTATAATCTCCTTTCGTTTTTTATGTTAATTTTATAATGCAAATG
>CAVJKI010000098.1:0-7352 GCA_963649995.1 Sodaliphilus sp. | reverse complement strand
CAATTTTTCTATTTTTTCGTACCCCAACTATTGACAAAGAGCCTATTTTTTATGCTATCCCTCCTTTGCTAAAGCTTCTGTTGCTAAGCCTTGCTCAGCCAACTATTGAGAGATCACTTGTACTAAACCTCACCTCCCATAAACAAAAAGCACTGACGCAAACCACACGTCAGTGCCTTAATATTAATATTTTACTTCTTCGTCTTAACCGTCAGCGTACTGCTCCATGAGCCATGCTCGCTTATTGATCCAGCCTGAAATGTACGGGTATACCGTTGAGATAATCTATCTTCGGCTCACCCTGTATCAGCGGAAGGAAATAGTTCAGCGCATCTATCGTAACATTATTTTTATCGGGTGTTATCCATTCTTTCGGAAAGTACTTTGCCTTATTCGCACACTCTCTTACGTCAAGCGGAGTAATGCCGACACGGTAGGGGTTGTTGCTGATACGCTTGAAGCCCATCATCACGCCGCTTCCGCCGTATTTGAGCGCTTCGTTTACAGCCGCCGCACCTATTCTCCACGCCTCGTCAAGGTCGGTAAGCGAAGCTATATGCGAGCCGCACCTCTGCATTACGTTAAGCTCTATTGAACGTACCTTACAGCCCATGTGGTCACGGGTAAGCTCCTCAAGATATTTTCCCACGCCCGACAGATACTTATGACCGAATGCGTCTGTAAGCTCCGAACGGCTCGCAAGGCAGTCTATACCCTCCGACACTGCAACAATGACCGCCTTGTATCTTTTTGCGGCATTTTTCACATCTTCAAGGTAGCGCTCCTGCGAAAAGTCGCTTTCGGGAAGATATATAAGGTGCGGCGCAGGCTCGCCGTTTGCACGCAGTACGCATGATGATGCGGTGAGCCAGCCTGCGTCACGTCCCATTATTTCAACTATGGTAACGGACGGAATAGAATATACTCTGCTGTCACGGATTATTTCCTGCAATGTTGTCGCAACGTACTTCGCTGCCGAGCCGAATCCGGGTGTGTGGTCGGTGAGCGGTAAGTCGTTATCTATCGTTTTAGGTACACCGACTACCTTTATATCAATGTGGTTTTCTCTGAAATAAGCGTCAAGCTTCATTACCGTATCCATTGAGTCGTTACCGCCGATATAGAAGAAAGCGCTTATATCGTGCTTTTTGAACACCTCTGTAATACGCTTGTAGTCGCTGTCGTCATCATTGCTGTTTTTCAGCTTGAAGCGGCACGAGCCGAGTACTGTTGAGGGTGTACGTTTCAGCAGCTGCTTGTCGTTCTCGGTGATAAGCACTTCCTTTAGGTCAATAAGCTTATCGTTGAGTATTCCCTCGATACCGTTTATCGAGCCGTATATCCTGTCGATCTCGTTATACTTTTCAGCCTCGTCAACCACTCCGCACAATGATGAGTTTATCGCCGCTGTAGGACCGCCCGACTGTGCAATAGCTATATTCATTATCTGTTCTCCGTTCCGTTTTACGCATTAATGCACAATTAACGTAATTATTGTACCATTACAAAGACGATTTTACAACCGAAAAAGTATAAACGTGCCGAATTTTGTAGCTTTAGCTAAAGCGACTTATAATGTTAACCATTACATAGACCGAAACATGAGTTGCCGTGTAACACCGTTACATAACGTTAAGGTAATATTTCGTCTGTTTAACCTTTAGCTGTTCCCCGAAAGTCCGAAGCTGACGGACAGCGCATTATCGACCTTGTTCATTGCACCCTCGTCAAGCTCCCCCATGCGCTCCTTAAGTCTTTGCTTGTCAAGCGTTCTCACCTGTTCAAGCAGTACGATTGAATCCTTTGCAAGACCGCAGCGGTCCGCATTTATAGAAATATGCGTAGGCAAACGTGATTTGTCCTTCTGACTTGTTATAGCGGCGGCGATAACCGTAGGGCTGTGGCGGTTTCCCACGTCGTTCTGGACAATAAGTACGGGGCGCATACCGCCTTGCTCACTTCCGACCACGGGGCTTAAATCTGCGTAATATATCTCTCCTCTTTTTACAAGCATGGTTTTCTTCCTTTCTGTTTATATGCAATGCTTTGAACGTGTTGATGTACATGATTATTTTTAACCGCCCGTTCGGATTTATTCAATTATTCTCCGCTCATGTTGCAGACGGTTTATATAGTATATTACTGCGGTCGTATTTTAGTGAAATTGCTCGTTTTTCGTGAAAAAGCTGTTGATTATCTCCCGCCGTTAATGTATAATTATATTATGGCATTTTATATCACGGAGGATAATATGAACGCAAAAATTAAAATCACATTCTGCGCAGTTTTATGCGTCTCATTGCTTGCAGGCTGTGCAGGAAACAACAGCTCAGCCGCTGAAGATTCCGCTGTATCATCGGACAACACGTCTGCCGTATCATCGGTATCCGACAGCAGCACGGACGATTCATCCGAAACAAGCAGTATAGATGAGAGCAATCTCACCGAGGAACAGATTTATAATAATATGGTCGAAAGATCTCTTATGGATCTCGGAAACCTTGAGAGAATGTCAAAGTTTATCGAAAAGCTTGAAAACAAGCAGGAGGTAACAATTGCCTTCATCGGCGGAAGTATAACCGAGGGTCTTACCGCAGGACCCGAAAAGTGCTGGGCAAAGCTCACCTATGACCGTCTTTGCGAAAAGTACCCCGATACAAAGATAAACTATGTCAACGCGGGACTGAGCGGTACGCCGAGTGTACTCGGAAATATCCGTCTTCAGCGTGACGTACTGGATTACAACCCCGATATGGTGTTTGTTGAGTTTGCGGTAAACGATGGTAACGATCAGATATATAAGGACAGCTATGACGCTATGGTAAGAAAGATCCTGTCGCAGGAAAATCAGCCTGCCGTAGCACTGTACTTTACCGTTATCAAGAGCGGACACACCTGCGAAGCGTATATGTCCGAGGTCGGCAAGGCTTACGGTCTGCCTATGGTGTCGCTGAACAATGTTCTGTCACATGAATTTGAAGCGGGCAGAATGAAATGGGAGGACTATTCGGACGATGAATCTCACCCTAACGAATGGGGACATCAGATGACTGCCGACCTTATCATGAATATGTTCGATAAGGCTACGGAAAAGATAAAAACAATGGGCGATGTCACAATATCCCCCCTGCCCGATGATTGGGTATATTCAGACAGATTTGCAGATATGACCTTTATCGACAGGACACATTCCTCCGACAAGCTGAAAATAACCTCAACAGGCACGTTTGACACCGAAAAGGCAACCCTTACAAGCTTCCCTGACGGCTGGAGCTATAAAGGACTGCCGTCTGAATGTGAGCCTATGGAATTTGAATTTACAGGCAAGAATCTTATGCTTGTATACAAGTGTTCAAGCAGTAAGCTGTTCGGCTCGCTGGAATTTACCGTTGACGGCGAGCATTATGCCACTTATGCCACAAGTGCAAGCGACGGCTGGAACAACCCTGTTGCGGTGCTTGCATATTCAGGTCTTGAGGGAACACATAAGGTTACTGTATCTCCCGTAACACAGAGCGGAGAGGACAAAAAGACCTATGTTGAGATACTCGGCTTCGGTGTTGCCTGAGAAAACTATACGGCAAAATTGAATGGTTTGATTTATACAGACTGATATTTAATGAAATATATCCCTCAACAACGCCAAAAACAGTTTCCGTACTGGCAAGGAGTTAATAATATCGGGACCTTATCAGTACAACTGCACTATCGCCGAAACTTCCCAAAAACGTACTATCCTGAGAATATGTGTAGCTTCGTGCGTAACTTTTCGTAGGGGAGGGGCTGTGTGTGCTTGTATGGTTTCGCATCCGTGCGAAACTCTGTGCACACACATTTAAGGCATCCCTGCCTTGCTTGCCCCTCCTGAAAATATTATCGTAATTATCAAAAACAATTTTAAAGAATTTTGATGTAAAATGGGGTTACAATTTATCCTTGGTTATTGACAGATTGATAACATTGAGAAAATCAAAAGCTTTGATTTTACAGGAGGGGCAAGCCCCTCCCCTACAAAAAGCTCAATATGATAACCATACAAGCACACACAGACCCTCCCGAAATATCGTAGTACTTATAATAAACAATTTGAAAGGAAATTAAGTTTTGGATTACGGTTGATAGTTGACAGATTATAAGCTCGGTGAATGGTTAGAAGTTAGCACAACGGGGAGGGGCAAGCCGCCTCCCCTACAAGCTATAAAAATACAGTTTAATAATTCAGAAAGCGGTCATAGGATTTCCCATGACCGCTTTCTCATATTCAATACCCTTATATCCGCCTTACTCAATACTGCGACAGCTCATAATTATTCGGCGTTCTGTGCCACAGACCGTCCGTCTGCTCGTAAATCTCCTTGAATGTGAACTTACGGAAATTGATCTTGCATCTTCCGCCGTAGTTTGCCTCATATACCCAGATACCGTCCGTATCCACCGAGTATATAGTCACATAGTGCGGATAGCCGTACATAATATTATCATAAGCCAGATAATCGCCGGGACGGAATGTATCCGTTATCCACTTCTTAAGCGCCGCCTCAGTCCAGTTTCCGTCCGAGCGGTTCTTTATCGTAAGAGTGTTTTCCTTGTAGCCGTTAGTCTTTCCGAAAAGATATTCAAATACCTCTATCGTAAAGCCCGCACACTGTATTCCCGAATTGCCGAGAACGTTGCTTCTTCCGATAAGACAGGTACAGCCTGCCTCGTTGCCTGTTTCGCAGAAGGAGTGACAGGTACACGGAGAGGTAAGCATAGTGTTGTAATACTTGCCAAGCTCATAGCTGTGCCAGTAGTCGTTTATCTTTCTGTCCCACTTGCCCTCCATCATCTCATCAAGGCGTTTCTTCACAAGCGCTTCCATGTCGTCCTGTTTCACTATCTTATATGAACCGCTTGCAGTTCCCGTGAAATTTCCTTTGCCTGCTACAGTGAATGTGGCAGTTCCTACATTTACTATGTTGGTGTAGCCTGTTAATATATAATCAGTGCCTAACGCAAGTGTCTTTCCGCCGAAGGTCAGAGTAGGCTTTGCCGCAATGCCCTGCCCCGTGTATATCTGATCCTCACAGCTTATGCTTGTAGATGAAATAGGAGCAGGGTTTATCGTGAATTGTGCCTTCTTTTCCGCACCTGCATACTTACCATTACCTGTTATTACGGCTGTAGCTGTTCCGGCGTTTATATTATCGTATGCGCTTAAAATATAGTCCGTGCCGCTTTTGAGTATAACAGAGCCTATTTTTACAGTGGCTGTCGGAAGCTGTGCGCCGCCGCTGTAGGTCAGGTCGTTTATTGTTATAACGGCATTTTCAAAGGCGGCAAGCTCGTCGCTTATACCGCTGAGAGTTTTTGTGCCGCTGTAGTTGCCGATTCCCGTTATAACTGCGCTTACGCTTGATGTAGTTTCGTTGATCTCAACCTTATAGTCCTTATCCTGCGTAAGAAGAACTCCGTCGAATGTTACCGTGACAGTATATCCCTTGCCGTTTGACGAAAGAGAGAGGGTCGCCGGGGCTTTCGATATATCCGCTTTTGCAACATTGCATTTTACGGTAGCCTTGCCTGTGAAATTTCCCTTGCCGCTTAAGGTTATGCTCTGTTCGCCCGAGCTTGTCGGGAGCGTTGCACTGTAATCGCTGTCAGTCAGTGTATAGCTACCGAGCTTTGCGGTTATATCAGCCTTTACGCCGCTCGGAGAATATGTTGCGCTTGCGGTAACGCTCGCCTTTGATATGTCGGCTTTTGATATTGTATAGTCTTTTGTAACAGCTCCCTCAAGACTGCCTTTTCCGCTTATTGTTACCTGCGCTGTGCCGAAGCTTATATTATTTCCGTAGCTCAGCGTATAATGAGTTCCCTCTTTGAGCGTTACATTGCCGAGCTTTACCGTAACGGCGGATTTTACCGCACTGCCCGTAAAGGTCGCATTTTTAACGGTTATATCGGCACTTGAAATATTTGCTTTTGCTATCGGGAAGGTTACCGTCTTACTGCCGCTGAGGTGATTTTTGCCCGTAACAACCACGCTTGCCGTGCCGACATTTGTATTGTTACTGAACGATAACGTATAATCGGTATTGTTTGCAAATTTATGCGTTCCGTAGCTTACAACAACATCGGGTGTTACCTGTCCGCCCGTGAAAACTGCGTCGGGAACAGTCACTGTGACTGTCGAAACCGCTCTGGCATTTATCTTGAAGCTTTTTGACACGCTTCCCGAATAATTACCCTTTCCGCTTACTGTAAGCGTCGCCGTGCCAAGCTCAGTGTTGTTTTTATAGCTTACCGTAAAGTCAGTGCTGTTTTTAAGCGTTTTTCCACCCGCCTTTACCGTCGGCACGGGCTTTATCGCACTGCCCGTATAGGCTTGCCCGCCTGTATCCGACACACCCGACGAGGGGATACCGAGTTTCTTTATAGTAAAGGTTTTCTTGACGCTTCCGCCGTATGTACCCTTACCCGTAACCGTGATGGTACCTGTACCCGCATTTACGTTATCTGAATATGATACCGTATAATCGGTGTTCTTTTTCAGTGTTGTGCTGCCGTATTTTACAGTAACTGCGGGGCTGAGCGCCGACCCGTTATAGGTAAGCGAGCTGTTATATGATATTACAGCGTTTGATATGGGCTTTGCGTTAATTTTAAATGTAACGCTTTTCGTTCCGCTGAGCTTGCCTTTACCTGTTACGGTTACGGTAGCCGTACCGATTTTAGTGTTGTTTTTATAACTTAAAGTATAATCCGTACCGTTTTTAAACGTATAGTTATTATATTTTACCGTAACTGTCGGTTTTTGCGCCTTGCCGTTATACGTTACGGACGGCACTGTAATTTTCAGTGTCGAAACAGGTCTTGCCGCTATTGTGAACGACAGCGAACAGCTTTCCGTATAGTTTCCTTTGCCCTTGATATAGACCTTTGCCGTTCCCTTGTTCGTATTGTTCTGATATGTAAGCGTGAAATCCGTGCCGTTTTTAAGGGCTGTCGTGCCGTTTTTGATATTAGGCACAGGCTTTATCTGTGAGCCTGTATAATACTGTGAGGCGATTTTATAAAAAGTACACTGTTTGTATATCGTAGCCGGCTTTATTGTAAAGGAGCGCTTTACCGTTCCGCTGAAGCTTCCCTTACCCTTTATGATAACATAAGCCGTGCCTGCGTTTACATTGTTCTGATAGCTTATTGTATAATCCGTGCCGTTCTTCAGCGTTTTACTTTCGTATTTCACCGTTATCGACTGCGTCTGCGCTTTACCTGTGTAGGTCTTTGTCGTCAGTCCCGAAACAGTACAGCTTGTTACTGCCGCCGCTTCTGCCCTGCTTCCCGTAAAACAGCAGACGGCAGCCGCA
>CAVJKI010000097.1:0-7414 GCA_963649995.1 Sodaliphilus sp. | reverse complement strand
TCTCCCGGAACAACGGCAGGTACTGCGAAATATCTGAGAGAGGACGGAACGTGGGTTGTACCACCAAACACAGTAAATACTGTAGTGATTAAGCAAGGTTCTGCCTTACAAACAGCAGTAGATATTTCATCCAGAAAACAGGCATATATTGAATTTCACAGAACAACTACCGCTACAGGCACAGGAACGCCCGAAAGTTTTTGTTTGCCGCACGTAATAACCGACACCACTCCCACAACAGCTGTTAATGGCAAAAGTGTATTCACGTCGAGCAGCATCGCTATCGTATATTCGCTGACAACAGACGGAAAAATTACATTTAGCGGAATGGGCAGTTTTACGTATACGATATTGCTATTTGACTAATAAAGGAGAAAAACATGATTATTTTTGAAGACGGAAGCTGGCTTTGCGGAGAAGACGAAACAACAGTTCCCGACGGAGCAATGATTATAAACGATGATACTCGGCTTGCAGATGAAATAATGCAGTATCCAAAGGTCAGACTGATATCGTCAACCAATGACTTCGGCAATCTTGACGGCATACAGGTAGTTCCGATAGAGGACAGGCGCAGCGTGATACTTGCGGAGCTTGACCGCCTGGACTTACAGGCGGTGCGTCCGCTTAGAGCAATTGCCGCAGGCACAGCAACGGAAGCAGACAGGCAGAAGCTTATCGCTTTAGAAGAACAAGCAACACAGCTCCGTGAGGAGCTTGCAAATATAACAGTTGAGTAATCAGCGGAAAGGACGAAAAAATGAGCAAGATACAGATAATTATTGACAGTATAGCAGGTGCTGTCGGGGCGGTGCTGGGATTTATGTACGGAGAGGTTTCCGGGTTGTTCTGGGCACTGATAGCATTTATGGCACTGGACTATATCACAGGTGTGATTGTAGCAGTCATAGAAAAGCGTTTATCATCAGAAGTCGGTTTTAAAGGTCTGGCAAAGAAATTTCTGATACTGGTCTTTGTGGCGGTCGGTCATATCGCCGATACATACATACTCGGCGGAACGCCTGCCGCAATGTCGGCCGTGATGCTATTCTACATTGCAAATGAGGGTATAAGTATTATCGAGAACGCCGCTGCACTGGGGCTTCCGGTGCCGAAAAAGTTAACCAACATAATGGAGCAGATTAAAAATAAGAGCGAAAGCGAGGAAGAATAATATGAGTGGAAAGTACAATTTAAAGTATCATGTGCTGGAAAGCAAATCAGAATACTGCACAGCGGACTATGGCACACGGGAGCCGTCTTACAGCACACATCACGGTATGGACTTTATCAATGACGTAGGTCATGCCTGCAACGCAATTGCTGTAGCAGACGGCGAGATTGTAGCCGTGCAGGACGGTGTATACGGCTTTGACGATAAGGTGTATACGGCGGGTAACTTTGTGAGAATCAAGCACGAAAGTGGAGTATACAGCCGTTATTTGCATCTAGTCAAGGGCAGTATAAAGGTCAAGGTCGGTCAGAAGATCAAGGCTGGCACAGCGTTAGGTATGGAAGGTAATACAGGTTACTCCTACGATACGCACCTGCATTTCGATATTAACGACGGTACGCAGTATGTAGATCCTCTGCCTTATCTGCTGGGCGATAAGTCTTTTTATAAGACAAAGAAGCCCACAAGCACTACCATTGTGGTTGGAAGCAAGGTCAGAGTAAAGGCAGGAGCGACATTTTCGGACGGCACGAAACCTTTTGCGGAAGTCTACAACACCGTCTATGATGTACAGCTGATATCACGCAACGGAAAGGAAGCCCGTATCGGTATAGGTGATCAGTGGACAGGCTGGATGTACATATCAGATCTGTATCTTGCCGAACAGCCGGCGCAGTCAGCTGATGTTAAGACGGTAAAGGTTGGCGGTAAGGTTAAGGTTAATTCCGGTGCTACTTTCTCCGATGGCACAGAGCCGTATTCGTTTGTGTACACGACCACCTTTGACGTTATTACTATGTCAAAGGATGGCAAGGAAGCGTTGATAGGTATCGGTGCAGATGTTACAGGTTGGATGTATGTTAAGGATTTAAAGGCGGAATAAGATGGGAATCCCCCGGCGGAGTTACAAGGCTCTGTCGGGGGATTTTTTTGTTATAAAACGTGTAAAAATCGTGTAGGGTAAAAAATAAACCGCATAAAAATGCGGTTTGAAAGAAATATGGTCGAGGTGACAAGATTTGAACTTGCGACCTCTGCGTCCCGAACGCAGCGCTCTACCAAACTGAGCCACACCTCGATGAAGCAGCTTGTAGGAGAATCGAACTCCTGTTTTCGCCGTGAGAGGGCGACGTCTTAACCCCTTGACCAACAAGCCATATTTACTTTTTCTTTGCCTTTTGGCAATCGAGGCGACAAGATTTGAACTTGCGACCTCTGCGTCCCGAACGCAGCGCTCTACCAAACTGAGCCACACCTCGATAATATCCCTCCGTTTATAAAAGAGGGAAGTGATGTTCAATTAATATTCTACGCCGTATGTGCTACGGTACTGCTTCATAGCATCAAGGTATTCCTTACCCTCTATTATACCGTTTTCAATTGCGCTTATAATATCGTTTATGTTAACGATTGAGTAAACCTTAACGCCAAAGTCCTTATCAGCTGACTGAACTGCACTTAAATCGCTGTCAAGCGCCTTTTCCATGCGGTCAACCGTAATAACCATTGCTGTAATATTTACGTCAGCCGCACCTTTAAGCTTAGGAAGAACTTCTCTTAAAGCTTTACCTGATGTCATAACGTCTTCAATAATAACTACCTTATCGCCGTCTGTAAGCTTTTTACCTACAAACATACCGCCTTCGCCATGATCCTTGACTTCTTTTCTGTCGAAGCAGTAGCTTACATCTGTATTAAACTTGTTAAACAGTGCAACACAAGCGCTTACTGAAAGGGGAATACCCTTGTAAGCAGGTCCGAACAGAACATCTGCTTCAATACCGTTATCATGAATACACTCTGCGTAAAACTCACCGAGCTTAGCAAGCTGAGCGCCGGTTTTATAGTTACCTGTGTTTATAAAATACGGAGCTTTTCTTCCGCTTTTAAGAGTAAACTCACCGAATGTAAGAACTCCGCTGTCTACCATGAATTTAATAAAACTCTCTTTGTACGTCATACTGTTCTCCTTTTTCGGTTGTCACTCCAAAACTTAACGCTATATATTATATCATATCGAATCTGCCTTGTCAAGACTTTCCGGTAAAATCGTCGAATCTCAGCTTTTTGAGTTCCTCGCATACAATATCGGATATTTTAGCAAAAGCCATACGATAATTACAGGGCAGACCCTTTTCGGCACGGTTACAATTGTAATGACCGTCAAGGCAACGGCTGAACATATATGTACCCTCAACGGCTTCAACAACATCATAAATCGAAAGCTCTGACGGAGCTTTGCTGAGTTCATATCCGCCTTTTGTGCCTTTATATGAATTAACAATGTCTGCATTGCCGAGCTTTCTCAGTATTTTCATTGCAAATGTCTGCGGAACGGAGGTTTTTTCGGATATTGTTTTTGCGTCAAATCTGCCGTGGTTCTTTGCCATAAAATCGACTATTCTTATTGCATAGTCGGTTTCAAGAGTAATATGCATTTCTTACTTCCTTATCAGTCCAGAAAATCCTTCAGCTTTTTGCTTCTTGACGGGTGTCTCAGCTTTCTTAATGCCTTGGCTTCGATCTGTCTGATACGCTCTCTTGTAACGTCAAATTCCTTGCCGACTTCTTCAAGCGTTCTCGGTCTGCCGTCTTCAAGACCGAATCTTAAACGCAGTACCTTTTCTTCACGGGGAGTAAGTGTGCCGAGTATTTCACTGAGCTGTTCCTTGAGCAGTGTTCTTGAAGCTGCTTCAGCAGGAGCAGGAGCGTCCTCATCGGGGATAAAATCGCCTAAGTGGCTGTCTTCCTCCTCGCCGATAGGTGTTTCAAGCGAAACGGGATCCTGTGATATTCTCAGTATTTCTCTTACTCTGTCAACTGTAATTCCTAGTCTGTCTGCAATCTCCTGAGGTGTAGGCTCATGACCGTTTTCGTGTAGGAGCTGGCTGGAAACCTTTTTCACCTTGGTAATCGTTTCAACCATGTGAACGGGTATTCTTATCGTTCTTGCCTGATCGGCTATTGAACGTGTTATTGCTTGTCTTATCCACCAGGTAGCATAAGTCGAGAATTTATAACCCTTTGTATAGTCGAATTTCTCAACAGCCTTAATAAGTCCGAGGTTACCCTCCTGAATAAGATCAAGGAACTGCATACCCCTGCCGACATATCTCTTTGCAATGCTTACAACAAGTCTTAAATTTGCTTCGCTCAAACGTTTTCTTGCGTACTTATCGCCCTGAGCCATACGGGTAGCAAGCTCAATTTCTTCTTCTGCTGTAAGCAGAGGAACTCTGCCTATTTCCTTAAGATAGATTTTTACGGGGTCGTCTATAGCGATACCCTCAGATGAAAGAGAGGACTCAAAATCGTCACTGTCTGTAAAGTCAAGTGCGCTGTCAAGATCTTCATCCGCAGAAAAGTCGTCAACTATCTCGATATTGCTGTTTTCAAAATCATCGTAAAGCTTATTGATTTCATCTGCATCGAAATCAAGTTCTTCAAGCACATCGGTTATTTCCTTTGTGGTGAGCTTGCCGTTCTGCTTACCATGATTAATAAGTTCGTTTATTTTGCTGTCTGCCATATTTATCGTTCCTTTCAAAACCTTGCGGTTATGATTTTTTATTTTTTATTCTGTCGGCAAATTGCCGCAATTCATCTTCCGACATATCAACAACATCTTTGGCTTTCTTTTTATCTCTGTATCTTATAAGCACATTAAGATAGTCGTTAAGTCTGTCTACGCTGTATGGTAAATCATTGTTATCATGTATCAGCTTGTATATTGATGCCACTTCCTGCGCAGTATATCTGTCAGCAAGCACCGATACGTCGTTTGAAAGTCCGCACGAAATCATCGCTGTAAGGTCAATAAACAAGCGCTTGTTAAAGTCGGTGACAAAGTCATCGGAGCTTATTTTATCGGTTATTCTCTTTAAAAAGTCAGGGGAGTGGAGCAAAAATGCAATTATTCCGCGCTCTGCCTGAGTTTCTGCGGGATAGCGGGATGCCACGGGATTTATTTTGTCCCTTGCATTTGAACCGTTGATTATTGCACGGCGCTGATCCTTTTCTTTCGCTTTGTTGCGTCTGCGTATAATCTGATTTACCGCAACATCTACATTTGAGCGGTTGACATCACATTCCTGAGCTATGGTCGAGATATACACGGCACGGTCAATTGAGCTGTTGATATTGGCAATAAAATCGACTGCTTTTTTCAGGTATTCCGACTTTCCCTCAGGTGTTGTAAGATCAATGCTTGAACGTAGCTTTTTCAGCTCATATTCCATGCCTGACTGGCTTCCGTCAATCAGCAACTGAAATGCTTCCTTGCCGAATTTCTTTATATATTCGTCTGGGTCTTTTGCACCCTGCATAGTGAGGACATTTGCCGAGATTCCGACTTTATCAAGAATATTCATTGCTCTTGCCGTGGCTTTCTGTCCTGCATCATCACTGTCGTATGCAAGTACTACTTTTTTGAATCCGAGATTCGCAATATTCCTTGCATGGGAATCGGTAATAGCAGTACCGCAGGTGGCAACTGCATTTTTGAAGCCCGCCTGATACATTGAAATAACGTCCAGATTTCCTTCGCACATTATAAGTGTGCTTCCGCCTGCGTTTTTAGCATGGTTCAGACTGTACAGGAATGTACTTTTATTATATACTGTTGTAGCCTTTGTATTAAGGTACTTCCTGTTATCGTCGCCTCCTATAACTCGCCCGGAAAATCCGACAATGTTACCTCTGACATCTATAAAAGGAAACATTACCCTGTATTTGAAAAAATCAAAATAGTTGTTGCTTTTTGATGATTTTGAGAGCAGGGAAGCCTCCTCCATTTCACTGTCGCTGTAGCCCAATGTATGCATATGGTTTTTCAGCGTATCCCAAGTGTCGGGCGCATAGCCAAGTCCGTAGGTTCTTATAGTGTGATCTGTAAGACCTCTGCCGTAAAGATAATCAAGTCCCTCTTTGCCCGCAGGCGAATACAGATATTTGTGAAAAAACCGTCCGGCTTCACGATTCATCTCGTAAATTCTGGTACGCTTTTTTGCACTGTCGTCATCACCGTCGTCAGGCATCGGTATACCCGCACGTTGCGCCAGAAATTTTACGCTTTCTATGTAATCAAGATGTTCATAAAGCCGTATGAAATTTATTACATCGCCTGCCGCTCCGCAACCGAAGCAGTAGAAGCTCTGTGTTGCGGTATATATGTGGCATGACGGAGTTTTTTCTGAATGAAAAGGACAGCTACATACATAATCCGTACCTGTCTTTTTCAGCGGAACGTATGATGAAAAGACATCATATATATCATTGCTTTCTTTGATTGTCAAAAGAAAGTCTTCCGATAAACGCATCGTTTTCCCTTTCTTTTTTGCTGTATTTTAATATGACCAACTTTTAGGAATACACAGCTCTTTGAAGTAGTCGACCGCAAAATCGTCTGTCATTCCGCTTATAAAGTCACAAACGGCACGTTCTTTTCCGTATTCGTTTGCAAAGCTGATATAAAGCTCCGGCATTTTTTCGGGAGAATTGATGAAGTATTTATAAAGATACTCAACAATGTGACAAGCTTTACCTTTTTCGGCATTGGTTCTGGGTGCAAAATACACATAATCAAACATGAATTTCCTTAATTCATCATGTGCATTTTTTGTTACTTCGTCATATCTGATAAGGTCGGAGCTGTTTGCTATAATTGACTTTATCAGCGTTGTAATTCTCTGGCTTTTGGTTTCTCCCAAAACCTCAATAGGCCCTTTCGGAAGATCCTCCTGGCGTAAAACGCCGCCTCTGATCGCATCTTCAATATCGTGATTTATGTACGCAATCTTATCACTGAATTTTACTACCTGACCTTCAAGCGTTTTGGCGGTAGCATTTGTATGGCAGAGAATACCGTCGATTACTTCTTCGGTCAGATTAAGTCCCGCACCGTTTTTCTCGATAACTTCAACCACACGCTTGCTTTGCTCATAGTGATGAAAATGTCCCGGTATCAGTTGATCAAGCGTTCTTTCACCGTCATGCCCGAAAGGAGTGTGTCCGAGATCGTGTCCGAGAGCAATTGCTTCTGTAAGATCCTCGTTAAGACGTAACGCTCTTGCTATTGTCCTTGCTATCTGGGATACTTCAAGCGTGTGAGTCAGTCTTGTCCTGTAATGATCGGATTTTGGTATCAGAAACACTTGTGTTTTGTGCTTCAACCGTCTAAAGGAGTTGCAGTGGATTATTCTGTCACGATCCCTCTGAAAGTCGGTACGAATATCACATGGG
>CAVJKI010000096.1:0-7415 GCA_963649995.1 Sodaliphilus sp. | reverse complement strand
GTGCTGTCTGAGCTGTCAGCTCCATCGGAAGAAGTGACTTCATCTGATGATGCCTGCTCTGAAGAGGTTTCGTCGGATGTTTCCTGTTCGGACGATGTTTGTTCAGATGAGGACTGTTCGGCTTCCGTTTCGGAAGAAACCGTGTCGGAAGCACTTGTTGTCGTTGCGTCGGAGCTTGCCGACGAGCTGTTCTGTGTTTCACTTTTACAAGCGGAGAGTGAAAGCACCGCTAAAATTGTCATTATAGTAATTATTCTTTTCGTTGTGTTACTCATAAGGGTAAACCTCCTTTAAGTTGTTAACTATGTTATACAATTTTTCCCTTAGACGAACCTTAAACGAATGAGAAAAGTATGTGAAAATCAATTTGCGGTTGCTTGACTAAAAAAGATATTAATGCTATACTAAGAAAAATCGCAGAATACACTTTTTATAACACGGAGGTAACAGCCGGATAAGATATGGAATGAAATGTATGCAAGGGCTAAATCGGTGCAGAACGGCAGTAATATAAACAGATATATTTCCGCAGGAGGAGTAGCCGCCGCTGTGCTGTCGTCAACGGGCAAAATCTATACGGGAGTGTGCATAGACACCTGTTCTACACTCGGAATATGTGCGGAGAGAAACGCGATCTTCAACATGATAACAAACGGTGACGATAAGATCAGCAGGGTAATAGCAGTTATGCCCGACGGCAAAACGGGTGCGCCGTGCGGAGCGTGCAGGGAGCTTATGGTACAGCTTATGGCAGGCGAATATAAAAATATCGAGATAATGCTTGATTATGAAAATGATAAGGTGATAACGCTCGGAGAGCTGACACCTGAGTGGTGGATAAAATGAACGCAGTAACTAAATATAAGCTGAGTGATGATACAATTGAAAAGATGTACCGCAGGGCTTTTTCGGACAGTGGGGAGCTGAGAATTACGGCGCTGTCGGGCGGCTTTTGCAGCAGTGTTTATCTTATAGAAAGCGGAAATAACAAGGTCGTGCTTAAGGTCGGGACAAAGAGCAGTGTTAAAGTGATGTGGCACGAAACTGCATATATTGCGACCGAGGCTGAAATGCTGAAATTGATAGGCGGAAAAACAGACATAGCTATGCCCGAAATGCTTTTCTATGATGAAAGCGGGGAAATCTGCGATGTGCCGTATTTCTTTATGAGCTACATTGACGGAAAGCCGCTGAACGATACAGAGGGATTGACCGCAGAGCAATACGGCAACATAAAATATGAGGTCGGCAGGCTTACAAGGCAGATAACGGATATATCTGCACAGCGTTTCGGAATACCGAATATTGCTGAGAGCCTTTGCGACAGAAATTCCGATTTTGTGATATTGCTTTTTGAAAAACTGCTTGACGACTTAGAGAAGAAGGGCGGAAAGCTTAAAGGCATATCACACGGTGAGCTTATGAAGCTTATCGGAAGTTTCAAAGCACAGCTTGATACAGCGGATAAGCCGTGCCTTATACATACCGACACATGGAATGGAAACGTGATGGTGAAAAACGGGGAGTTTTCGGAGATAATCGACTTTGCGGCGATACTTTACGGAGATCCGCTGATGAACCATGATTTTCATGATTTCGGGGAAATCAATGCGGATTTTTTGAGGGGGTACGGCAAGACAGGCTTTAATGATGATGAGCTTATCCGTATACAGATATATAAGGTGTGGCAAAGGCTCGGTATGATAGTTGAAAAGGTTTACCGTGAATATGAGGATAAGAATTTGTATTCGTGGGTTGACGGGGAGTTTGAAAAAGAGGTTGAGATACTGAAAGAAATGTAAAGGAAAGGCGGTCACGGGGTAATCCTGTGACCGCTTGGTTATTTTATTTTGTTTTATGCCTGCTCACGCTTTTTGAGTATCTTCGGGAATGTCAAAGCGAAAATTATTGTACAGCAGGTCGCCGAGGTTGCGTCCGCTACGGATTCGGCAAGATATACGCCCTCTACTCCGAAGAAATTCGGGAGAATAAGGGCAAGTGGGATAAGCAGGATCACTTTACGGAGAAGTGCGATAAAAAGTGAAATCTTTGCCTGACCGAGTGCAACGAACATACTCTGACAGGTGCGTTGTAAACCGAATATCGTCATTCCTGTAAGGAAAAGCGGCATCATTTTGCCGACGGTATTTATAAGCACGGCATCATCGGTGAACATGGCGGCGACTGTTTTCGGGAAAAGTATCATGAAAAGATTGCTCAGTGCAAAGAAAGAGAACATGATTATGACGGAGTATTTAAAGCAAAGGCGCACTCTGTCGGTGTTGCCCTTGCCGTAATTGTAGCTTACTATCGGGATAAAGCCCTGTGCAAAGCCGCTTAAAGGTACGGCGGCAAACTGCATTGCGCTTTGCATTACCGTAAGCGTGCTGACGTATATATCGCCGTAATTGCTGAGCGAGCCGTTGAGAACGAAGCCGACAAGGCTTTCCGTACTTGCCATTATAAACGGGGCGATTCCGAGAGCGAACAGCGAGCCGATTATCTTTATATCGGGCTTAAGATATTTCGGCTTTATTTTCAAAGTTGCTTTGTCGGATACAAGAAAACCGACTATTATAAAGGCGCTTACCGCCTGCGATATTACCGTTGCAAGAGCCGCTCCCGTGACACCCATACCGAACACATAGATAAACAGCGGGTCAAGTCCGATATTCATAGCCGCACCGATTACCACGGCTATCATAGATATGCCGGGTCTGCCCTGTGCGTTGATGAACGAATTAAGTCCAGTGGCGAACATAACGAACAGCGTGCCTGTAAGGTATACCGAAAGATAGTCGGAGGCGTAGCCTATTGTGGCATCGCTTGCACCGATGAGGCGGAGCAGAGGATCCATGAATATATAGGTTATGCCCGATGTCGCTACTGCGAAAAGTATAAGAAGTGAAAAACCGTTGCCGAGTATCTTATGCGCTCTTTCACGGTCGCCCTTGCCGAGCGCTATTGAGGCAAGCGGTGCGCCGCCGCCACCGACTATCTGTGAAAATGCCGATATAAGAATGATTATTGAGCTTGTGACGCCTATTCCTGCGAGTGCATCTGTTCCTATATTCTCGATATGTCCTATAAAAATTCTGTCGACTATACTGTAGAGAAGATTTATAAGCTGTGCCGCAAAGCCGGGCAGAGCCATCTTCAGTATCAGCGGGAGCATGGGTGCTGTGCCGAGCCGCTCCTCGTATTTATTATCCATTGTTTGTTTTTCTCCGTGCTGCTTTGTTTGATTTTCTGTAAGAGAGTATAGCACTTAATAGGGGAAAAGTCAAAGCGGGCGGGGCTACTTTTATTTAATGAATAATGAATAATTTTGGTGCGACCGCTGTGAAGACTCCTTGCTTCCGGCGTGATTTTGAATTTTGGATAGCGGTAGATGATGAAGTCCTTCATTTGAGCAGTTTGAATAAATGGCAATATTCATGTAACGGGTGGGGCGAGCACCGCCCTACGAAAAATTTAAGTGGATAGTGTGCAATGCAAACTCACGCAGGTACAAGCAGACACGAAATTCAGAAAAAATAAAAGGCAACGCCACTCGGTGCTGCCTTGAATGTTTATTATATCGTTTGTAATTACGCCTGTTCGCTGGGGGCAAAGCCTGTTCTTTTCAGAGCCTTTGAAATTGCGAGAGCGGCAAAGTAGGCAAGTATTACACTGACTACGTCCTTTATAAGATAGGGTGCTGATACAAGCAGGAAGCTTGACAACAGATCCTTGCCAGCAATGAGAGCGTACTGCACAAATCCGCAGATATGGCAAGCGGCAACGCCTAAAATACCCATTGCTATTCTAAGCGGTACACGGAGCTTTTCTGGCATATTTCTGAACGGTATCCCGCTGATAGCCGCCATGGCGATAAAGCCGATTATAAATCCGCCTGTAGGACCGACTATTGAAGCAATACCGCCCTTGAAGCCGCTGAATACGGGAACGCCGACCGCACCGAGCAGAACGTAAACGAGTGTTGAAACGGTTGCTCTTGCGGTGCAGAGATAATATCCGCACAGAGCTACCGCAAAGGTCTGTAATGTAACGGGTACGCCTGAGGGCATTGGAATTGCTATCTGTGAAAGTATAACCGTAATTGCCGCAAAAAGCGCACAAAGTACGATGGTCGTGATTTTCTGTCTGTTCATGTTTTCGTTTCCTTTCCTTGTGTATGAGTGACTATAACAGAATACCACCGACTGGCTCGACTGTCAACCTGATTGCAAAAACAGGTGACAATAGCATTTGCAATTAGCACAGGAAAAAATTTACTTTATAACTTAATTGTACAAAATAGCTAAAAGATATGTGCCAAATGTGTGAAAAATGCAAATTGATTTATTTTCAGCCAGAGGTTATAATTAGTTTAATAGGTGTTTATGTGTGCGTCAGCACACAAATTATCCTAAAGTTTGAATGTTAACAAAAATTGGAGGTTTTTACTATGAAGTTATTAAAGGTATTATCTGCAGGTGCAGTAGCAGTTGCAGTTGCATCTACATTAGTAGTTGCAGCAGGCGCTGAAAAGGCAGGTCTCGGTTTCCAGACAGCTAACTGGCTGTTCAGAAACAACCTTGAGCAGAGCAAGATCTATGTTTGCGACACAGACGCAGATGAGCCCAGCGGTGAGGCTGTAGGCGATGAGTATTTTGCTCGTCCCGGTTCATTTGAAGATGTTACAATTGATAAAGACGGTACATACACAGTTAAGCTGACAGGTATCGAAGGTAAGGATCTCGGCGACAATGTAGCTACAGGCTTCAATGTTCTTAAGCTTTACACAAACATCGTTGCTGAAGAACATCCTAATGTTGTAATCACACTTACAAGCGTTAAGTTCGCAGGTACAGAAGTGCTTTCAGCTCCCGTTTCATTCGATTTCGTTGCTGATAATGACATTAACGACTTTGATACAGCAAAGCCCGATGCAAACTGTGCTGAGAATCCCGATGCCGTTGTAGCAGGTTTAATAGGTATTCCGCTTATCAATACATGGACAAATGACGCTGAAATCCTTGATGATCAGGCAAGCAACTTTGTAAGTGATATTGAAGTTACATTTGATGTAACAGATTATGATAAAGTAGATGCTCCTGATACAGAGGCTCCCGACACAGAGGCTCCTGATACAGAAGCTCCTACAACAGAAGCACCCGTAAACGGTGATTCTTCTAAGGATAATGCCGGAACAGGCGTTGAAGGTATCGCAGCAGTTGCAGGCGTTGCAGTTCTCGCAGCAGGTGCAGTAGTAGTTGCTAAGAAAAGAAAGTAATTAGTTGCAAAGCTAATAATAACAGCCCTCATTCGTGAGGGCTGTTTTAATATCACCACCGAAAGAGGAAATATGAAGAAATCTATTATAAGACGTGTGCTTGCCGTATTCCTTGCGGCGGCTATGCTTGTCGGCTGTGCGGCACAGGACGACGGAATTTTATCGTCAATCGGCAACGATTCACAGACAGAAAGCAATGTGTCCGCTATTGATGAAACAAGCAGTATTGAGGATAACTCAGAGGTTACCTCCGATAATACATCAGCGGAAAAATCCGTGACTGAAAGCGATACATCCTCCGATAACTCCAAATCGGAAGATACATCAAAAAACGACAGTACGGATAAAGCTTCGGACAGCGAAAAGCCTGCCGATACAACAAAGGCAACCACAATCGCTACAACAAAGAACAACAGTCAGAATAAGCCTGCGGCTTCGGCGAGCGGCTTCACCGTTGAATGGAAAAAGTCAAGCGGCTGGGAAGAAGGCGGAAAGAAGTGCGGAGGTTATGAAATTATCATAACCAATAACGGAGATACCGTCAATAGCTGGACTGCGAAGATCACCGTTCCCAACAATACGGAGCTGACATCACACTGGAACGGTATATTCAGTATTTCAGGCAATACAATGACGGTAAAAAATGAGAGCTATAACGGAACAATTGAGAAGGGCAAGAGCGTATCATTCGGATTTAACTATTCGGCTGATTCGTCCATGAATGAGGGCAAAGTGACGGTAAACGGAAGTTCTGCGGGAACAAGTACGGGTAACAGCGGCAACAATAACAATAATAACAACAACAGCAACAATAATTCGTCAACGACCAAGAAGCCTGCTTCTACAGTGCCTGCCGCACCGAGCGACCCTAAGGGAACTACGCCCGTATCACAGCACGGACAGCTTTCTGTAAAGAACGGTCAGCTTGTTGATAAAAACGGCAAGGGCTACCAGCTCAGAGGAATGAGTACGCACGGTCTTACATGGTTCCCCGAATTTGTAAACGAGAGCGCATTCAAAACTCTGCGTGACGACTGGAACACCAATGTTGTGCGCCTTGCAATGTATGTAGACGAATACGGCAACGGTCAGTGCTATATGGGCAACAAGAGCGGAAGCCTTGATCTGCTTGAAAAGGGCGTTGATATTTGTATCAAGCTTGATATGTATGTTATCATCGACTGGCACGTTCTGAATCCCGGTGATCCGTCCAAGTATACAAACGAGGCGAAGTCATTCTTTGAAACAGTATCAAAGAGATATGCAAAATACCCCAATGTAATTTACGAGATATGCAACGAGCCGAACGGCGGTGTATCGTGGAGCGGTAATATCAAACCTTATGCTGAAAAGATAATACCCGTTATCCGCAAGAATGCACCAAACTCGGTAATTATAGTCGGTACTCCCACATGGAGCCAGGAAATCGACAAGCCGCTTTCCGATCCGCTGAGCTACAAGAATGTAATGTATGCGTTCCACTTCTATGCGGCTACTCATGCAGGACTGCGCTCAAATGTCGAAAACTGCGTGGCACAGGGACTCCCCGTATTTGTATCGGAATTCGGTACTTGTGACGCATCGGGCGGCGGAGCAAACGACTTCAACGAAACAGAAAAGTGGCTGAGCTATTTCGACAAGCAAGGTATAAGCTACTGCAACTGGAGTATCTGCAACAAGGACGAAACCTGCTCGGTACTGCGTCCCGGAACATCGGCGAGCGGAAACTGGAGCGAGAGCAACCTCACCGAAAACGGAAAATGGATTCGCAACTGGCTGAAGAAGCACTAAGGCGGCGGTGCCCGTGGGGCACAGCAAATTCCGACCTTTTGAAGTGCTTGTGGTTTGCGTGACTTTGTGGGACGGTCGGGGTTAAACGATAGTTGAAAACACTTGTTTACTTCCGCCGTTAAACAATCGTGGATATACGGCAATCGTATTTAAAGGCGGAAATGCGAGCCGAGGCACTCGGCTTCCGACCTTTTGAAAGGTTTGCGGTTGGCGTGACTTTGAACGAAAGAAAGGTTGTGTACTATGTTTAGCAAAATCAAGCACGAGTTTGACGGGAAAGCCAAAAGATTGATTGCACTTATACTCGCAACATCAATGCTTTGTGGAATAGCGGGCTGTTCCAAAG
>CAVJKI010000095.1:6690-7479 GCA_963649995.1 Sodaliphilus sp. | reverse complement strand
GTTCTGTATACCGACAAATATATTGCCGTCGTCGCTCTTTGCGGTTTCGGTCATAGTACCCGTATTCATCTCAACATATCTTTCCTGAGATGAAGCAATCTTCTGCATTCCGAGTTCCTTCACCGCATACTGCTCGACATTGTCAAGCGATACCGAGCCGCTCAGCTGATTGTTCAAAGCCGTATTGATATTCTGAGCGCTCTGCAACGCCTGCGTTTCATTGCTGATTCTCAGATTGATTTCGCTGAGCGTAGCCTTGCTGTATAAAAACATTATGAAAACCGTAAGAAACACTGCGGCTATAACCGCCACCGCCACAGGCTTACCTGCTTTGGCAACAGATGTTGTCGCTATTTTAAGCTCCGGCTTTTTTTCAGGAATCTGTTGTTCTTTTCTTTTAGACGTATCGAACAGCGACATATCATAAGCTACGCTTGTTCTGTTGTGTGGTGTTGTCATTAAAATTCCCCTTTTATAATTTTTCTATTACTCTGAGCTTTGCACTTCTTGAACGGTTGTTAAGCTCAAGCTCTTCCTCGCTTGCCGTTATCGGTTTTCTGTAAACAAGCTCGCCTCTCGGCTTTTTTCCGCATACGCATACGGGAAAATCGGGAGGACAGGTACAGCCCGTGCAATAATCTCTGAATGTATTTTTTACAATTCTGTCTTCAATGGAATGAAACGTTATGATCGCCAGCCTGCCGCCTTTTGCAAGCCTTTCAAAAGCCTCCGACATTCCCTTTTTGAGTTCGTCGAGTTCTCCGTTTACTTCTATTCTTATCGCCTGGA
>CAVJKI010000095.1:0-6660 GCA_963649995.1 Sodaliphilus sp. | reverse complement strand
ATGGATTTTTCTCCCTGCGGACCTTAAGCGGCACGTTTCTTTTTACTATTTCAGCTAGCTCAAGCGTCGTTTTTATCGGTGCGGCTTCTCTTGCTTTCAGAATTCCGCTGACGATACCGTGAGCAAATTTTTCCTCGCCGTACTCAAAAAGTATCTTTTCAAGACGCTCCTTACTGTATTCGTTGACAACGTCATAGGCGCTGAGTCCGCTCTTGCTCATTCTCATATCAAGCACTGCGTCCTCGTGATACGAAAATCCTCTTTCGGCAGTATCAAGCTGATACGATGACACGCCGAGATCCATCAGCACACCGTCGACCTTGTCAATTCCTATCTCGTCAAGGCTTTCGTCAAAGGTGGAAAATTTTCTGTTTATGAGCGTATGAGGATAACCCTTAAGCCTTTCGTCAGCCGCTTTGATTGCGTCGGGGTCACGGTCAAATCCGATAAGCCTTCCGCTTGTAAGCCTTTTTGCAATTTCCGACGAATGACCCGCAAACCCGGTCGTGCAATCCACATATATGCCGTCGGGACGGATATTCAGTGCTTCTATGGTTTCGTTCAATAAAACGGGAATGTGAATAGGTTTTTCGCTCATAATTCCTCCCGTTTATATTCCAAGCTCCAAAGCAAGCTCTGTAAGTTCCTCATTATTGGCGTTATCGTTGAACGCAGTCCATGATGCCTTATCCCATATTTCTGCCGTACCCTCAAGACCTACTACTACAACATCGGATACAAGTCCTGCATACTCACGAAGCGGCTGCGGAACAGAAACTCTGCCCTGCTTGTCCGGCGCAATCTCATACGCACTGCCAAACAGGAAACGCTTGATGCTCTGCGTTTTTACCTGCGGCATTTCGTTGATTTTAGTCACAAGCTTTTTCCATTCTTCTTTTGAGTATACTTTTATGCAGGCAGTACCTATAGTTTTGGCAAGAACAAGCTCATTACCCATTTCCTCACGGAGCTTCAGCGGAATATTCATTCTGCCCTTTACGTCAAGAGTTGATTTATATTCGCCTGTCATGAGCTGTTCCTCCTTTCATTCTATACTGCTGAAGATACGCCGAAGCGGTGAGGCTTGATTGCTATTTTTCAAAAAAGTTGAATTTTATTGAAAAATAAGTGTCTAAAACCCCACCAAAGTGTCAAAAAGTTTACATTTATATTATACAGCCCACAGCAAAAAAATGCAAGTGGAAATTTTATCATTTACTTTGAAAAAGTAGCTAAATACGGTTTTGGAATTTAGTGTATTTTGCACAAAAAACAGCCCCTCATAGAGGGGCTGAATATAGTATTTATTGTTAATTTCCAACATATTGTGCTTGCCTTGTGAATCAGTTCAAGATATTGAAAAAGCGGCGTTTTTTACAGCCGTTTGCAACTTTCGACTGCATATTTTTTCCGCTATCAGAAAGCTGCTGATTCTGCAATCAGTCGAAGCAGATCCGCAGTAATAAAATACCGCATTTACCGACAAGCACACTGCCTTATCGTATCCTGTCGATACACTGAATGACTTTCCCACTTTCGTCATCTTTTGCGAACATAAGTTACATATTTGAACGGATACTTCTCGGTAGTTATCGTTTCTTCCTCATTCTCTTTTTCCCATTCTGGGTCGTTATCAAGATTCGGGAAATATGTATCGGCGTCAAAGCTGTGAAGTATCTTAGTAACGTGAGCCTTATCGCAATACGGCAAAAGCTGTTCATAAATGCTTCCGCCGCCGAGTACAAAGACAGGCTTATCTGCCGTTTTTGAATACTCTGCGAACTCCTCAACCGAAGTGAAGCATTTCATGCCCTCATACTCCTCCGGGTAACGTGTTATAATGATGTTTTCCCTGTCGGGCAGAGGCCGTTTCGGAAAGCTCATATAAGTCTTGCTCCCCATCACGATTATATTTCCTACAGTCATTGCCTTCAGCCTTTTAAGATCCGGCGACAGATGTGCAAGAAGATCGCGGTCCTTGCCTATACCGTAGTTTTCGTCTACCGCTACTATAATTTCCATGATTGATAATTCCTTTCATAATGCCGTTACCGACACTTTTTATCTGGTTGTGCTTACATTGACGTAAGTATATCCGCTGTGCGAGGTCTTTCCGCTTATCGTCTTATAAGCCCTTATCCTGAACCTGTAAGCAGTGTTACGGCTGAGCTTTGATACCGTATAGCTTACATTCTTATTCCCCGATATAACGGCAAGCTGTACCCATTTTCCGTTTTTGTACTGCTCTACCTTATAGCCCGTCGCCGAAGTGTTCTTGCTCCAGCCGAGAGTTACGGAGGTACCCGTCCGTTTAGTCGCTTTGAAAGACGTAACATTTGTCGGTGAGCTTAACGTCTGATAAGTGGTATAACCGCTGTGAGCGGTAACAGACCCCGAAGCTTTATACGCCCTTATACGGAATTTATAAGCTGTAGCGGCAGTAAGTTCCGTCACTTTATATGATGTAGTCTTGTTGCTCTTTATCAGAGCTATCTGGACCCACTTTCCGCCCTTGTACTGCTCAAGCTTATAGCCTGTTGCGGTTGAATTTTTGTTCCATCCGAGCGTTATCGAATTATATGTGCGTGCGGTGCATACCAACCCGCTGACGTTGGTCGGCGAGCTTAGCGTCTGATAAACGGTATAACCGCTGTGAGCGGTAACAGACCCTGAAGCTTTATACGCCCTTATACGGAATTTATAAGCTGTAGCGGCAGTAAGTCCCGTCACTTTATATGACGTAGTCTTATTGCTCTTTATCAGAGCTATCTGGACCCACTTTCCGCCCTTGTACTGCTCAAGCTTATAGCCTGTTGCGGTTGAATTTTTGCTCCAGCCGAGCGTTATCGAATTATATGTGCGTGCGGTGCATACCAACCCGCTGACATTGATCGGAGAGCTTAACGTGGTATGGCTTGTATAACCGCTGTAAACCGTATTCGCACCGATCGTTTTATACGCCTGTATTCTGAAGCTGTACGAGGTAGCGGGCGTCAGTCCCGATACGGTATAGCTTACAGTCGCATTGCCCGATAATTTTGCTTTCTGCACCCATTTACCGTTGATATACTGCTGTATGATATATCCGCCTGCCGTAGTGTTCTTGTTCCAGCTGAGCGTCACCGAGCTTTTTGTTCTGCCTGTGCATCTGAAATTGCTTACATTGGCAGGCAACGTATTGACCGCAACAGTCACATAATCCGAATAATCGATCGCATTTGCCGTATTTCTGTACGCCCTGATTCTGAATTTGCAGGTCGTACTTGCCGTAAGCCCTGTTGCGGTATAGCTTACAGCGGAATTGTTCGCCAGCTTCGCCGTCTGTACCCATTTTCCGTTCTTATACTGCTCAACGCAGTATCCGCTTGCCGTGGTATTCTTGTTCCATGAAAGCGTTACCGTGCTGTCCGTTCTGGCTGTGCGCCTGAAATTGCCAACAGCCGCAGGGAGCGTATCAACATCAGCATAGGTATACGAGCTGTACGAAGACCCGTTATACGCCTTTATACGGAAACGGTGTGTCGTGCCTGCGGCAAGCGAGCCGATTTTATACGAAACGGTCGTATTTGATGTAAGCTTTGCCATCTGAACCCATTTACCGTCAACACAGCGCTCAACGATATATCCTGCCGCAAGCTCGCTTTTGCTCCACGAAAGCATAACCATATTACTCGTTCTTTGCGGACACGACAGCTCCTTTATCGGCAATATTCCGCTCACCTTCAGGGTAAGCGAGGTCTTTATGCCGTTTATCGTCGCAGGCAAAGTAACAGTACCCAAAGGCCACGGCGAAATGCTCTGCATATCCGATATTTCAAGCTGTCCGTGAAGCCTTGCGCAAAGCTCTCCTATAGCGTAATCAGAAACGCTTCCGCTTGTATATGTTACCTTTGCCCTTATCTTGGTCTTGTCGTAAATAAACCTGAAATAATCGCTGCCGTCGCTTCGTTTTGCATAATATCCGTCCTTTTCCGCCATCAAAAATTCTGCGCCGTCTGCCATATAAAGCTGTACGCTCCTGACAGGATTCGCAACGACATTGAAGCTAAATTGTGCAGTCACCCCTCCCACGGTGCAATAACCCGTATTTGCTCCGACAGGCAGTTCCTTTTCTCCTTGTGAAAATACAGGCTGATAGCCCGTTTTCTGTTTAAGCTCTGCGGCTGTACAGCTGACCGTGCTTCCGTCCGTATATGTTATCTTCACATTATAATCATACGCACCGAGTGCATATTCAAACCGTTGCGTTATCGTTCCGTTCTCGTCAGCGACCGTCTTGTAGCTTCCGTTCACGTTATATATCGCATTGATAGTGTACATCGGCGTAACCGACAGCGATTTTATCTTTGTCTGAGCCGCCGTGAACGTCGCTTTTGCACTTTTACCGCCGAGTGTATACGTTACGGTATGACTGCCGTAAGACCACGCATTTTCACTCTGCCCATCCGATATTACTAGCGGAGTTCCGAGCATTGCGGTAAGCGCTGTTATTTCACTTCCCGTATAGGTCTTTGAATAGCCGTTGTAATTTACCGTCAGCTTTATCTTATCATAGTCATAAACATCATAGTAGCTTCTTGATATATATTGCCCCGTACTCTCGTCATAGCGATATACCGTGCGCTTGTCCGAGCCGTCAAGCACCGACTGCACAGGAGTAACGCTTATTGACGATACAGCGTCTGCCGCAGTAACCGTATACGGTTTTGCAAGCAGCGATACCGCCGTAATAAAAATCACGGCGGTGAACACTGCGGATAATAATTTTACAACACCTTTAACACTACTCATAATATTGACTTTCGCTGAAATCACTTGTTTTTTACAAGTCCGAATATATCTCCGAGCTTTAACCTGTTGCCTGTATGAAGCACTATCTGCTCATATACACGGGCGACAAGCAGAGCCATAAGCACTACAAATACGCACAGAACAAGTACCGCCGTAAGCGCCTGAGGAATATCTATCGCACCCGTCAGAAGCGCAGAGGGAATTGAGAACGGCGATGATATAGGAAGATAGTACGATATAAGGCTCAGTGTACCGGCTTCGCCGCCGAATGCCGACGGGAAATAAGCAAGATAAAAGCCAAGCACTCCGATTATTGCCATAGGCTGCATTGCGGCATTCAGGTCCTCCATACGGCTGACCGTTGCGCCGATAAGTCCTGCGATAAGCGCAAAGAACACAAATCCGACAATAAACACAACAAATATAATTACAATAACAATCGGCGAGAATCCTCCGAGCGCTTTTCCGACCTCGGATAACAGCTGTTCGGTCACCGCACCGGTTTCAGCGGAGGAGCCGATGATCGAAGACGAAACAGGCGATGATATTGCAATACCGAGAGCGCCCGATGCAATTATCATAATAAACTGAAGCAGTGCAAGAGACCCCATTGCCAGAATCTTACCGATAATTACCGCAAGCGGTCTTACGGAGGTCAGAAGAAGCTCCATGACCTTTGAAGTCTTTTCCTGTGCTATGGACTGCGCCACCATCTGACCGTAAATAAAAATCAGCATAAACAGTGTAAGCGACGACAGCATCGGAAGCACCATCTTTACAACATAGCCGAAATCATTCTCGGTAGGCTCGCCCGCAACAGACTGATATACATTTACAGTCTTATTTACAGCCGTTATCTGCTCGCCCGTCAGACCTGCCTTTGAAAGTCTTACGCTGTCAAATATATTCTTTACGCCCTCGCCTATGCCTGTTGCAATATCCGATGAAACCGAATCGTCACCGGGACGTGAAGCGTAAATATCATAACCGCTTTTGTTTTCCTTGACCGTAATAAGAAGCGCCATATTTTCGTCCTTTACCTTTTCGGTAACAGCTTCAATATCTGCGTCCTTACCGCAGTCGTTTATCTTTATACCCAATACCGAAAAAGCGTTTTCATAGTCCGCCCCCGTCGTTATACCCGTAGTATCGGCTATATAAAGTGTTTTTACGGGAGCCTGTCCGTCTGCGGTAATACTTCCGTCACCGCCCGATGCCGAATGGCTTCCTATGAGTGCAGGAAGTACTCCCGCAAGAAGCGCCATTGCAAATACAAGAATAATAATGATAGCGGAGCTTACCTTGAACGCTTTGGATTTTGCAGTCTGTCTGAATGTAAAAGCGAAAACGTTCTTCCAGCCGAATGTATTCATATTTCATCGCTCCTTCCTGCCTCTTTGTCGGCTTTTTCTATATTTTCCACAAATATTTCATGCAGGCTCGGCTCACGCAGCTCATAATGGATAAGCGGCATACCGCTGTCGATTATCCTTCTGAGAAGCGTTCCCGCCTGCTCCTCCGAGCTTATCCTGAATGTGAGCTTATCGGGAGTTATTGTTTCGGGAACAAGTCCGCATTCTGCGGCAAGAGGTAATACATCTCCGTCACATTTTACGGACAGATTCACTCTGCCGTAGCTCTTTTTGATTTCATTGAGATCGCCCTGGAGTACCGCAGTGCCGTGATGAAGAATCGTAATATCCTTGCAGAATTCTTCAATTACGGGCATCTGATGGCACGACATGATTATGTACTTTTTCTTATCGATCTGTTCGTTGATAACGCTCTTGAAAAGATCAGCATTTACAGGGTCAAGTCCGCTTAACGGCTCGTCAAGTATAAGTAGCTCAGGGTCTGCGACAAGCGCCG
>CAVJKI010000094.1:0-7551 GCA_963649995.1 Sodaliphilus sp. | reverse complement strand
GGCCATGCGGTGGATTCCTCCGCTATCATCAACAGTCCCGGGTGACGTGAGAACAGGCAGGAATTGAGATTCTGTAAGAAGTCAACAGCCTCAAGGTTTTCGTTTCCGCCGTTTTTGTTGGGCGTCCATGCGCCGCCCTGTCTGTCATAGTCAAGGTAAAGCATAGAAGCTACCGCATCTACACGCAGACCGTCTATATGATATTCTGTAAGCCAGTAGTTGGCATTTGAAATAAGGAACGACTGTACCTCGTGCTTGCCCCAGTCAAATACTCTTGTACCCCAGTTGTAATGCTCACGCTTGTTGGGGTCTGAATACTCATAGCAGTAATCGCCGTCAAATTCATAAAGTCCTGCGGCGTCCTTGGGGAAGTGTGCAGGTACCCAGTCAAGAATAACGCCTACCCCGTGAGTATGGCAGTAATCTATAAATTCCATGAAATCGGACGGTGTTCCGAAACGTGAGGTAGGAGCGTAATAGCCTATCTGCTGATAGCCCCATGAGCCGTCAAACGGGAACTCCGCTATGGGCATCATCTCAATGTGGGTGTAGCCCATTTCCTTAACGTAAGGCACAAGCTTCTCTGCAAGCTGCATATAGCTGAACAGTTCTTCTTCATCGCTCTTTGTAAACCATGAATTGAGGTGTACCTCGTATATATTCATAGGTGAATGGTATACGTCCTTTGTCTTCTTCTCGTCCATCCACTTTGAATCTTTCCACTTATAGCCGGAAATATCATATACCTTTGATGCCGTATTAGGACGTGTTTCCATGTGGTAGCCGTAAGGATCGGCTTTCAGCTTTATCTGTCCTCTTGCGGTCTTTATGCTGTATTTGTAGTTATCAAACTTTTTAAGTCCGGGAATGAAAAGCTCCCAAATACCGCCGTCGCTTATCTTGTTCATATAGCTTTCTTCACGATTCCAGTGGTTGAAGTCGCCTACAACGCAGACATCAACCGCCTTAGGCGCCCATACTCTGAAAACGACACCGCTCACACCGTCTTTTTCTGTAAAATGTGAGCCGAAAAGTCTGTACGCTTCGGCATTTTTTCCCTGATGGAAAAGATAAAGCGGAACTTCATATTCCTTAGGCACGTTAATAGCCATAACAGATACTCCTAACATTATATTTTACTATCTTAATAATAGCACAATTCCCAAAAGCTTTCAATAGATTTATGCCGATTTTATGAATTTCGCCTTGTTTCAACTTAAAATTTTGTGCAAATTGACAATTATTTTTCCCAAGCTGTTATAAATACGTACAGCTCGTCCGCCATTTCGGTCTGTTCGGAGATACGAGGGTGACCGGGAGTAGCGGCACCGTTTCTTCTGAATTTAAAACGTTTTACGTTATCCATTGCAAGCTCGTTTACTATCTCGTCAAGCGCATCGTCCCATGTAGGCTCGTGCATCAGTACGGTCGTGATAACGATAAATCTTGCCTTACCGCCGTACTTTTCGTTTAAATCAAGCACCATGTTCTTGTAGACGGTCTTCCACTTTTCACGGTATTCTTTTTCATAGATACGCTTAGGATCGGGATTTGCGTCATTCTGTCCGAGCGCAATAATTACATAGTCGGGCGTATAGCGTGAGAAATCCCAGTCGGTAAGTTCAAAATGAGGCTCATAGCCCATCTGCTTATATACTGTTTCCATACCGACATAGTTGTCAAAATATCCTGCGCCGTTGATAAGGGAAATTCCTCCCTGCGCATTACAGTTGATACGGGCGTTAAGCTTTCTCGCAAGCTGGAGCGAATATGAAAACCAGCTGTTGTCAAACTGGTTGATATGTTCGGGGTCGGTATGCTCGCAGTAATTTACAGCCTCGACTACCTCGCCTGCCGACACGCTGTCACCGTAGACCTCGATATTCATATCATACTCATGACCGTCGGGTCTGACCTCTGCATCGCTGTCTATCATAAGTCCGCAGAAATTGAAATAATGGTGCGAGCCTGCTGTTCTCTTGAATATAGTAATAGTATGTTCGCCGTCCTCAAGTCCGTCGATTATCGGGATATATACGGGCGCATCTGAATGATTAAGGTCAAACTTGTACTGAATACCGTCAACTATCACACCTATCCATGTGACTTTATATATAAGGTGCGGAAAAATCATCATTCCTACAGATGTGCCTGTGAACTTTGCGCTGACCATACTTCCCGCATAAATAAACAACGGGCTGTCGGGCTTTGAAAAGTCGATTCTACCCATATATGAAAATGCCTCATTTGACGGGCTTACTATCTTTCTGTCTGTCATTTTTATTATTCCTCGCTTTAGTTTGTCGTACTGCCGAAGTGAAATCGGTATTGTAATAATTTTATCATATTACGAGAATGTTTTCAACAGAATTATGTAAAAATTGCTCAGAAAATTTTATCGCTTTTTCTTGACATTCAGTAAAATTAGTGATATATTTGTGTAAGCGATTACCTTAAAATCGCTTAAAAGAACTTAATTTTAAGGAAAGGCAGTACTATGAAGAAAAGAATACTTGCTGTCCTTATTGCAGCGGCGCTCGCCGTTTCTGTAACAGGATGCGCAAACAATACGACAAGCAGCACGGAAAATTCGGGAGCATCGTCAGTTGCTGAAAGCTCAGATACAAGTAATACTGAATCTTCGGCAAATGAATCCTCAGATGCCGCAGGCACAGACGAAAGCTCACAGGAGGAATCTAAAGACTTGGAAGAAAACTATACTAAGTATACGCTCGACGGTGAGCTTACTCAGCATATGATAGATATGTCACGCCTTAACGAGGGCAACAAGGTAAGACTTGCAAGCGTTATAAAGAAGCTCAAGAACGGCGAAAACGTTACAGTCGGCTTTATCGGCGGATCTATCACACAGGGTACAAGTGCAGGCAACGAGCTTTGCTACGCTAAGCTTACCGCCGACTGGTTACAGCAGACATATTCGGGCGCTAAGATAAATTACGTTAATGCGGGCATCGGTGCTACAGGCTCATACATAGGTGTTCACCGTGTTACAACAGATCTTCTTTCACAGAAGCCCGACCTTGTATTTGTAGAATTCTCGGTAAACGATACTACTGAATTTACACAGCGTAACAAGGAATCATACGACAGCCTTCTGAGAACGATTTGGAAGTCGTCAACAAATCCTGCAATAATCACTATAGCAACAACACAGGAGGACGGCACAAGCTTCCAGGAGCAGCACACAGAAATTGTAAAGCACTACGACCTGCCCATGATCTCCTACAGAAACACGATCCTTGACACGATCAAGCACGGTGACATTGTATGGAAGAATATTTCCGATGATAACATTCACCCCAATGTTCCCGGTCATAAGATAGTATCACAGCTTCTCCAGGCATATATTACAGATGTTGACAAGGAGCTTGACAGCATAAGCGGAAACGAAAGCGACTTCACAACTCCCGCTACGGACGCAGGATATGAAAACGGCTCATTATTGACCCCCTCATCTGACGCAGACGTAACCTCTACAGGATTATTTGAAAGCCATGACAACCCGTTCGGCGGATTTAACGGATTCTGGTTATTCAGAGGCAAGACTGAGGATATAGGCGATACTGCATTGACATTCAAAGTAAATGCAAAGCAGATCGGTATTCTTTACGGAAAATATACAAAGAGCGGCTGCACAGCAGACGTTTACATTGACGACGAGCTTGTTGCAACACTCAATGCCGATTTCACAGGCGGCTGGGGCAACTATGTCGAGTGCGCTCAGCTCAAGGGCTTTGACACAGCAGGCGCGCATACCGTAAAAATAGTTCCTAAGGGAATTGAAGGCAAGACAAGCAAATTCAGCGTAACAGCACTGGCTATAGCTTGATCTAAAAGAGTATATACTTACAGCTACGATTTGTGAAAAATTGCGGCTGTATTTTTTATTGCAGCTCTTTCAGCGCTTGTGCTATGCTCTTTCCTGCAAGCTCCGCAGAATACTTCACATGCTCAATATCGTTTGCCAAGGCTCCGAACTCAATAACAAGCGAGCCCTTTGTAAGATCCTGATTATAGAATCTGTAGTCAAAAAGCAACGGCCTTGTTATACCGTTATTATCCCTTTCAATACTGTTTTGAAGATATGACGCAAAGCGAAGATTGCTCATAAAGTCAGGAAGTATCCCCGTACCGTCGTCACAGCCGCAAATAATCATTATCTGTGCCGCTTTCTTACCGTTTATTTCGGCTACTGGGGCAATTCTTACATCTCCGTCAGCAATTCCGTCACGATGTATGTCAAGAACTATTTTTATTGACGGATATTCGGCAAGAATTTCTTCTATTCTTTCTCTGCTCCTTGAATAGGAATAGTTGTAAACGGGATCGTCAAATACCGTTCCGTCATGAATTGTGCTTATCCCGTTATCCGCAAGCGTCTGCGCCAGCACTGCGCCTACGCCCACAACGCTGTTTGCAGGGCATAAGGATCTGCCGTCATAAGCCTTGTCGTAATGACCGTCGCTGTCGCTCTCATAGCTTTCTGTCGTATGTGTATGTATTATCAGCACCTGAGGCTCATTGCCGTTATCCAATTTTATTTCGGGCTTTTTTGTTCCCTCCGAAACGATTATATTCGCAGGCATATTGGTACAGTTTCGCATCTGACCGTTTTCAAGGTCGATCGCATTATCGCCTGCAATTTTGCCGTAATGCTTTTCCTTTGTAACGCCGTCCTTTGCCGTATAAGAAGTTAAATCATCTTTTTCTTTCCTGATATTCAAAGAAATCAGCCTTGTGTTATTCCGGACGGGAGCATCAACAGGAACAAGAGATTCATCCGATACGCTCTCCGTATTGCTTGACGGTTGTTCTTCCTCAGAGGAGGCTTCTTTTGTATCCGATACGGGTACAGACGACTGGCTGTCCGTATCGTCCGCAGTCGATTCTGCGGAAGTATCACTATTGTAATTACCGTCAAAATCGTTTATAGGAATTGTCAGTATAGCACTGAGATTGGTAAGCTGTTTAAGCCCGTCCGAAAACGTCTTTCCGCTGATCGCTCCGCTTACCGCATTCTCAGCAACTCCCGTCAGTGTAAACGACAGCACCGCCGCCGTAAGCCCTACGCCTATCACTTTAACTAAGCCTTTGTTTTTATTGCCGCTCATAAGCACCATCCTTTCGATAAAGCTTTTATAAAAAAACTTTTCCGTATAACTTATGAACACGGCAGCGGATTTATTCACGAATAATTCATCAGCATTGATACGTCGTCTGCCGACAATGAAGGACACAGTGTGCGGTTTATCGCCGATGAAATGGCATGAGCGTACCTGCTTATTTCAACATCTATATCATATCGTGTTACAAAAAATTTGTCATTGCCGTTTTCGTATTCCATAGAAGTCGGCACGCCTATTGCTATGACAGGAATACCCGCCGTCTTTTTATCAAGCGGACTTTTGTTACCGCCGATACCGCTTCCGGGAGAAATGCCCGTATCGGTAACCTGTATACTGCGGCAAAGTCTGTCCGGGTCACTGCACGCAAGGCTGTCTATGGCTATGATATAATCGGCTTTTATCCTTTCGGCGCAAAATGCGGCATGAAATGCACTGTCTATTCCCGAATTAGCCGAAACGTCCGTTCTTATCACCGCAACATTGCTTATCCCGTCGCCACTCTGTATTTTTTCGACAAACTGTGCGGTAGCAAGCACCCGTCCTGCCGCTTTCCAGCCAAGACTGTCAGAGGCTATCGACGGATTGCCAAGTCCCGTAACAAGGCACTTCCCCTCAGGTAAAAGCTTGCGCAAAACAGAACACAAAGCATGGATCTGTCCGTCAACATACGGTACATCTGTACTATCTATAGTAAAATATCTGCCGCTGGGACGGTTAAAGAGCGTGGTATCGGTTTCGGATAACAGTATTTCCGTTATCTTTTCCCCGTAAAGCTCATAGCTTTCGCATTTAATACCGCCCTTTTCTTTTGTGAACTCGGCGGCGAGATCGGTTCTGCCGGTCAGCTTCATAACAAATACCTCCATAAGAAATTTAAAAAAATCGCAAAAAACTATTGCAATTTCATTTCGGACGTGCTATAATAAGTCGTATTGTGAAATATAATTATGATTATATGTAGACTTGAATAAAGGAGGTGCCGTAAGTGCCTAACATTAAATCTGCTAAGAAAAGAGTTTTAGTATCTGCTACAAAGCAGGCTCGTAACAAGGCTGACAAGACCGCTCTGAAAACAATTCTTAAGAAGGTTGACGCCGATACTAACGCTGACAACGTTAAGGTTGCAGTTAAAGCAGTTGATAAGGCAGCAGCTAAGGGTATTATCCACAAGAATGCTGCAGCCAGAAAAAAATCTCAGCTTGCTAAGAAGTTAAACGCTGTTTCCTAAGGATAACGATTTAACGTAACGCTCCTGCGGGGGCGTTTTCTTTTTGTTTTTGCAAAAAAGCATCGGTGGCATTATTATGCGCCGATGCTCTTTTTTTATCCCGATATGCTTTTAACGCAAAAACCGTTTTCCTGCCAGTAGTCAATTACGTCTGAGAGTACGGCCGTGTTTGTTTCGGATACTGCATGGAGAAGATATATCGCTCCGTTGTGGGTAGCGGAAGTTATACGCTTATACGCCTTGTCCTTATCGGGCTGATCGTCTGTATTCCAGTCGTTATAAGCAAACGACCACAAAACAGTGTCGTATCCCATATTTCGTGCAAGCTCAAGTGTTCTTACCGAAAACTCGCCTCGCGGCGGACGGACTGTAACGGTTTTATATCCGCCGAAATTGTCTGAAATATAGCTTTCAAGTCCGTGTATTTCCTCAAAGACCATATTATCGCTTATATCGGGAAGCGACGGATGTGTACAGCTGTGATTTCCGACCTCGTGACCATCGTTTATCATACGGCTGACAAGCTCGGGACTGCTTTTTGCATAATCAAGCGTTACATAGAATGTAGCCGTAACATTCTTTTCTTTAAGAATGTCCAGTATTCTTCCCGTACAGCCGTTTTCATATCCCTCGTCAAATGTCAGGTATATAGTCTTGTCATCACTGTCACCTATGAATTTTCCGCCGTATATGCCGTATTTTTCCTGCGCCTGAATCGCTCCTACGGGTCGGTTTTCGCTATCTGTTTCATAGCCTTGTCCGTAGCAGACCTTTTCGGCTTTATCAGTAAGCAGAGCCGCCTGAGCCGGAGTACGTCCGCCCCTGTTATCAGTTTCGGTGCTTTGCCCTACAGTGTTTCCGTTTGCCGTACAGCCGCTGAGCAGCATTGCCGCAACTGTTACTGCAAATATCTTTCTATACAAAAAAATCACTCCTTTACGAAAATAGTATCCGTAAAGGAGCGATTGCAATTCATTGAAATAAATGGCGTTAATTGCCCAGATATGTCTTTACCATAGCCTGAAGCAACTCGTCACGGTCAATATGACGGATAAGACTGCGGGCATTGTTGTATGTAGTTATATAGGTAGGATCTTCTGACAGAATATAGCCGACAAGCTGATTTATGGGATTATAGCCCTTTTCCTTGAGCGCACCGTAAACAGTCGTCAGTAT
>CAVJKI010000093.1:0-7563 GCA_963649995.1 Sodaliphilus sp. | reverse complement strand
TAATGATATATCATAACCGCATTTTCGTCAAGTGAATGAAAAAAAATAACGAAAATTTCCGCAGAATAAACAAAAAAGAGGCAAAAGCCTCTTTTGTTTGTGTTCAATTTTTTGTGTAACGCTTAAAGCCGTCAAACCTTTACATAGAACGGAACTTTTTCCTTTGTAGCCTGCTTTGCGGCGGGCTGGTTGAAGCTCATGATCATAAACGGAGTTTTTTCGTCGTTTATGTCTTTAAGCACCTTTTCGGTAAAGTCCTTGGCAAAGTCGTTGAACTGTTCTTCCTCGCCCTCAAAATCGACGATTATAAGGCGGTTGAGCTGATTGACCTTGCGCATATTCATGATATAAGCCTTCTTGACGTCCCTGCGGCTGTCAAAATAGCTTGTGATAGGCTTTGTGACTTCATCGGGAATGCCTGTTACCTCATTTATAACGGTAAGCTCACCCTCGTTGAATTTCTTCTGTCTTATATATGCGGATATTACCTGTGCCTGCTGAGGTCCGCAGATAATGTTTTCCGTAAAGGGGTTTATTACAAAGCCCTTCATTGCACACTCAGGCTGTGCAAGCATAGCGGAAAGATCCTTGTATGTAACCGCCAGCAGGAATACTTTATCTATATCCTTGACATTCTTCTTCATTGTTTCGACATCTGTGAAAACCATGAAATACTTTTCTTTTTCGGGATTTGTAAGATGAGAGAACTGTACCTTCATCTGGTTTTCGTTCTCCTCCGACATTTCCGTTATAGTAACGGGAGCGAGCAGTCTTGCCTCCATAAGCGAGTCGATATAGGCGGACTGAGCCTCGGGCTTCGGATTGGTTTTTTCCTCAGCCGCTTTTTTAAGCTCCCTTATCACTTCAAGCAATTTCGGGTTGGTTATCTGTCTTGTTTTTGCCTGTATTGCATTAAGCTGTTCCTGTGTCATTTATCATATTCCTTTCCCGAAGGTAAATTAGCTGTTATATTTCGTTACGGTTTTCAAGCGCCCTTTGCAGCGTTACATCATCGGCATATTCAAGCGACGCACCTGCCGGAAGCCCGTATGCAAGACGGGTCACCCTTATGCCGAGCTGTTTTATCATGCGTGAAAGATATGTTGCCGTAGCTTCTCCCTCAATAGTGGGGCTGGTCGCCATTATAACCTCGTCGGCATCGGAAAGCCTTGCCATAAGCTCCTTTATTTTCAGCTGCTCGGGTCCTATGCCGTTCATCGGAGAAAGCAGTCCGTGCAGGACATGGTATACTCCGTCAAAGCCGCCGCTTCTTTCTATGGCGGAAACGTCCTTGGGCGTTTCGACAACGCATATCACCTTATGGTTTCTGCGGCTGTCCGCGCACATATCGCACTTTTCCGAGCTGCATATATTCTGACATACCTTACATATCTTCATGCTGCGCCTTGCCGTAAGAATACCGTTTGCAAACTGCTCCGCTTCTTCCTCGGGAGCGTTGAGTATATAATAGGCAAGCCGCTGAGCGGTTTTCAGTCCTATGCCCGGAAGCTTTGCAAATTCCTGTGCCGCAAGTATAAGCGGTTGAGAATTATATTCTGCCATTAAACAAGTCCCGGAATGTTAACTCCGCCTGTTACCTTTTCCATTTCTGCGGCGCTTACTTCTTCGATCTGTGTGATAACGGCGTTTACGCCTGCAACGATAACGTCCTGAAGATCCTCTATAGCGTCCTTGTCAACAACCTCGGGGTTGAGCTTTACTTCCTTGAGTACCTTTGCACCGCTCATTGTAACTTCGATCATACCGCCTGCGGCAGACGCTGTAAAATCTCTTGCTTCAAGCTCAGCCTGTACACGCTCGATGTCTTCCTGCATCTTCTGAGCCTGCTTTATCATGCTGTTCATGTTGTTTGCGCCTCTGTTCTGGTATTCCTTAGGTAATCTTGCTTTCATTGTGGTTTTTCCTTTCGTATCGTTAAGACATCTGTCTTAGTTTTTAGGTTTCTTGTATTTTATTTTCACGCCCATTTTTTCCGCTTTTGATAAAAAGTCGGAAACAGGGTCGCTTTTATCTTCGGTAACGGCATTGTCGGTATCGCTGTCGAATGTCATTCTGAGCTTTTTACCGACAACCTCCTCGGCTGTCTTTTCAAGGCGTTCCTTAGAATCGCCCGTAGTCAGAAAGTCGTACTGGAATTTCTGATAACCGCTGATATTTATTGTATCCTCTCCGATAGTGACACGCACCTGTCCGAGTATTGCCTGTAGGATAACAGGAAGTCTGTCGAGTATCTCGGCTATCTGCGGGTCTAAAGCTGCGGAGCTTTTCGGCTCGGGTGCGGCTGAGCGCTGTTCGTAAACAGGCTCGGGCGGCAACTCGGGTATTGCCTGCTGCTCCTGTTTTACGGGTTCGTCAAGGTCAAATGGAGGTTTTTCCCCGTTATTGTCGGCGTTATCCGTGCTTTTCGGCGTCGGGTCGGGCTTATTACCGTTATCCTGCGGTAAAGCGGGCATCTGTACGGATTTTACGTCCGGCTCGGCAAGGTCGAACGGCGGGATTTCGCTGTCATATTTATTGTCCGTGTTATCTGTGCCTGTCGGAGCGTCAACGTTTCCCGTGCCTTCAAACAACCAGTCGGGCTTACCGCCGTCGTTTTGCGGCAAGGGAGCTGTCGGCTCGTTTTGCGCATAGTCGGACGGGGGAGCTTCGGTATAGACGCTGTTTTCTGCGGCGGTATCATCGCCGCCCTCAAACAGCCAGTCGGGTTTATTGTCTTCCGCCTTGGATACGGGTGCGGATTTTTCGGCTTTATCCGATGTATCCTGCGGTTTATTTTCAGTTTTGGCTTCAGGCTTATTTATAAAGCTTACAGGCGCGGCGGGCCTTTCGTCTACAGGCGCTGAGCCTCTCGGCTGTATCCTTATTTCACCGTCACACAGCTTGTCCAGTCTGTTTTCAAGCTTTTCAAGCCGTAACGAAAGAGCCGAGGTGTCGCTGTCGAGCCTCGGAGTACACAGTCTTATCAGACACATTTCGGCTACGGTTTTACGCTTCGCCGTTTTAGGCGTTCTTGCAATGCAGTCCTGTAAAATATCCATACAGCGCATTATTTCGCCGAGGGTAAATTCCTTTGTCTGGCGTGCAAGGTCGTTTCTCGTGCCGCTTCCCGCAGGGATCAGTGAGAAATCCATATTTGTTGCGGACAGCATACAAAGATTTCTGAAATGCGATAACAGCTCGTCGAGCAGCAGCATAAGATCTTTTGATTGATTATGCAGTTCATCAAGTATTTTAAGCGCTTCGGGAGCGTTCTGCTCATGTACACACTGTGCAAGCGTGAAAAGATGGTCAGTTCCCGCAATACCTGCCGTGTTCCTTACCGTTTCCTCGTCAATATCGCCGCTTACGCTTATGCACTGGTCGAGCAGAGAAATCGCATCTCTCATACCGCCGTCTGATAACCTTGAAATGAGCCTTGCCGCATCTTCGGTTATCTTTACGTTTTCTTTTTCGGCTATATCACACAGCCGCTTTGTGCTTTCCTCAACATCAATTCTGGAAAAGCGGAACTGCTGACATCTTGAAGCGATCGTTGCGGGTACTTTATGGATCTCCGTAGTCGCAAGTATGAATATAACGTGCGGCGGCGGTTCTTCTATCGTTTTGAGAAGTGCATTGAACGCCGAGGGCGAAAGCATATGCACCTCGTCTATTATATATACCTTGTAGCGGCAGATCGTCGGGGCGTACATTACCTCGTCACGGAGCGCTCTTACATCATCAACACCGTTATTTGACGCCGCATCCATTTCAATTATATCGGGACAGCCGTCGGCTATCGCCTTACAGCTTTCACATTCTCCGCAGGGGTTTCCGTCAACGGGAGATAAACAGTTTACCGCCTTTGCCATAAGCTTTGCACAGGTGGTTTTGCCCGTACCTCTTGACCCCGTAAACAGATAAGCGTGGGCGGGAGTGCCTGCTTTTATCTGATTTTTCAGAGTTGTGGTTATATGCTCCTGAGAAATAACTTCGTCAAAGGTGGCAGAACGATACTTACGATACAGTGCAAGATGCATAACTAACCTCCCAAGACAAAATCAATATGCAAAAATAGAACCCATGATTATGAGTGTAAACTTGCTGCGGCACAGGTCATGACTGCTTAATGCTGCTCGGTTCCCCGCCTGACATGGTTCACAGGACTCCCTTGCACAGGGCTTACACCCATAATCACGGGTTCTATTTCTGATACTGTACTATTGTAACATAGTTTAAACAAAAAATCAAGCCTTATTATGCTATTTTTAAATAAGCACTGCAAGGCTGTAAAGCGGAACAAAAAAATCACCCGCTTTAAAAGCGGGTGAAGGAAAATCAGATAAAGCAAAATCAGTCAGGAAATATACCAAAAAAAGAAGTGGTTGTCGTTGAAATCAATCATTATCAGCCTTAAGAACGGCGTTGAGCATAACGGTTGCGCCCTCTGTGCAATGCTCGGGGCTTGAATATTCAGGCTCGCAGTGCGACAGACCGTCCTTGGACTGTACAAATATCATGGTTGTCGGAAGCATATATGCGGCGAACTGTGCGTCGTGACCTGCGCCTGAGTGAATGTACTGATGCTTGATACCGCATTCCTCTGCCGCCGCCTTTACATAGCCGACCAGCTTCTTATTCCAGTAAACCGTATCACGATTCCAAGCCTTTTCTACCTTGCAGGTACAGCCTGCCCATGTCTTTTCCTCGCAGGACTTGACGATTGCAAGTACCTTTTCGAGTACCTTGGGGTCTTCGTGACGTGAGTCGAACGAGAAGTCGAAGTAATCGGGTACGCAGGTATGTACGCAGGGATGGCATACAACCTCGCCCGTTGTATAAACAAGGTCGCTGTAGCCGAGCTTGTCGATTTCTTCATGTAAGTAGCACAGTGCCTGTGAAGCGGCAAAGAATGCGTCACGGCGCTTAGGCATCGGGAATGTGCCTGCGTGGGTTGTTTGTCCGTAGAATTTCAGTCTGTAGTTGAACATACCGAGTACGCAGTCAACAACGCCTATATCGTTTCCCGCATCTTCAAGGATAGGACCTTGCTCGATGTGTGTTTCAAACATATACATATATCTGTCGGGTGACAGACGGTACTTCTTATCGCCCTTGAAGCCCGATTTGTCAAGCGCTTCGCCGAAGGTCGACTTATTGTCAAGGATACTCTTTGAGTTCATCATATCCTCATATTTAAACTTGCATCTGATGTCCTCCGGCAGATAGTCGTAGCAGACTATACCCGAACACATCATAGCGGGGGGATATAACGAGCCTTCCTCGTTTGTCCATATCATAGCGGTCAGGGGGTGCTTATGCGGAATGTTCTTTTCGTGTACCGTTTCGAGTACCTCCATAGCGGACATAACGCCGAGAATACCGTCATAGTTACCGCCGTTCTTGACCGAGTCACAGTGCGACGCCATTACGATACGCTTTGCATCGGGGTCTGTACCGGGAAGTGTAGCGTAAATATTGGCTACGTCATCTATCTCTATCTCAGCCCCGATAGCTTTCATGCGCTTGATGAACTCATTACGAGCCATTATAGCCTCGGGTGAGAGCGAGTAACGGGTGATACCGTCGTGGCCTGCATCGCCGAATTTGCTGAAAGTCGAGATCTTATCCTTCATTCTGTCTAAACTGCATTCATACATTTTTACGTCATCCTTTCCTTTTTAACAAACCGTTCTTAAATAAATAAGGCGCAGAACTTTTATCGTCCTGCGCCGTTGCGGTACTTGTTTTTTCTTTACCTGTATTGTACTACCGAAAGGCTGTAAGGTCAACCTGTTTTTGGGGCTTTTGTGCCGTAGCACAAGCACGTTTGTGCAAGTTTAGAATTGATAACTTGCAAAAAGTAGTCGGAAAGCAACGTTTTAATGCCGATTGGCGAATTGCATTTGAAGTAAAGCTGTAACTAAAATGCAAAAAGCTGTCCGTTTGAGACAGCTTTTGCGATGGCTATATAAAATGGGATGTAGAAATTTCCGAATTATTCGGAGAACATGGGGGTTGAGAGGTAACGGTCGCCTGTATCGGGAAGAAGAACAACGATGTTCTTGTCCTTGTTTTCGGGGCGCTTTGCAAGCTGTGAAGCCGCGTAAACTGCCGCACCCGATGAGATACCGACGAGTAAGCCCTCTTTTCTTGCAAGCGTTCTGCCTGTAGCGAATGCGTCCTCGTTCTCAACTGCGATTACTTCGTCATATACCTTTGTATCAAGCGTTTCGGGAACGAAGCCTGCGCCGATACCCTGAATCTTATGAGGTCCTGCAACGCCCTTTGACAGTACGGGTGAGCCTGCCGGCTCAACTGCGACTACCTTGACATCAGGATTCTTGCTCTTTAAATAATTGCCGACACCCGAAACAGTACCGCCTGTGCCTACGCCTGCTACGAAGATGTCAACCTTGCCGTCTGTATCTTCCCAGATCTCAGGTCCTGTTGTATTGAAGTGAGCGGTGGGGTTAGCGTTGTTTGTGAACTGGCTGGGGATAAATCCGCCCTCGATCTGCTGTGCAAGCTCCTCTGCCTTTGCTATAGCGCCCTTCATGCCCTTTGCGCCGTCTGTCAGAACAAGCTCTGCACCGTAAGCCTTGAGCAGATTACGGCGCTCAACGCTCATGGTTTCGGGCATTGTGAGGATTATTCTGTAGCCCTTTGAAGCGGCCGCAGCGGCAAGACCTATACCTGTGTTACCGCTTGTAGGCTCGATTATAACTGCGCCGGGCTTAAGTGCGCCCTTTGCCTCTGCGTCATCTATCATAGCCTTTGCGATTCTGTCCTTTACGCTTCCTGCGGGGTTGAAGTATTCAAGCTTTGCATAGATATTTGCGGGAAGCTCGTTCAGAGCTATGTAATTGTTAAGCTTTAATATGGGTGTACCGCCTATAAGGTCTGTAATTTTATCAAAAGTTCTCATTGTAAATTTCTCCTTTACGAATTAAATCTGTTATACTTTAAGTAAAAATCGTTAATTTTTTTCTGTCGGTTATAAATAACCGTGTGCTGCAACAATACTGCTTCTTGCGGTGTCACTGCTGCGTTTTATCATTTTATTGATTTTTTCGGGAAAATTGCAGATTCAACATCGAAAACCGCTTATATATCTTGTAATATTTCTGCTCATATCCTTACCTCGTTTTCGGTTCGGTTTAATCTCTGAAAGCCTATCGACTTTGTAGGCTTTATTATATCACTGCTTTTTGGATTTGTCAAGAGGGTTTTGAAAATTTTTTCAAAAAAATGCAAAATGAATGGGGTGGAGTTTTTGGGGGAGGTGGGGAGTTATGGATATTTGTGATAAATTATAGGAGTATTCGTAGGGGAGTGTCTGTGTGTGCTTATATGGTTTCGCATCCGTGCGAAACTCGGTACACACACGCTTAAGGCATCCATGCCTTGCTTGCCCCTCCTGTTGAAATATTTACTTTGATATTTCGGGAGGGGCAAGCCCCTCCCCTACGAAAAGACGTTATGATAGTTCAAATGCGAAACCATATAAGCACACACAGACACTCCCCTACGAAAAATTTGAAATGATGATGAGAATATGAA
>CAVJKI010000092.1:0-7599 GCA_963649995.1 Sodaliphilus sp. | reverse complement strand
CTGCATATTCTTGCGTGAGCGTACTGTACATAGAATACGGGGTTGTTTGAGCTTTCTTCAAGAGCAAGCTCAAGGTCGAATTCAAGGTGAGTGTTGGGATCTCTTAAGTTGAAGAAGAATCTTGCGGCGTCGATCGGTACTTCGTCAAGCAGGGTAGACAGTGTTATTGCCTTGCCTGAACGCTTTGACAGCTTTACGGTTTCACCGTTTCTGACTAACATTACCATCTGCATTATTACTATATCCAGCTTGCTTGCGTCAACACCGAGTGCGGTGAGTGCGGCTTTCATTCTTGCAATATAACCGTGGTGGTCTGCACCGAGAATATCGACAGCCTTGTCAAAGCCTCTTGTCACCAGTTTGTTATAGTGGTACGCAATATCGGGTACGAAGTAGGTAGGAATACCGTTTGCACGGACAAGAACTCTGTCCTGGTCGTCGCCGAAATCAGATGCCTTGAACCAGACAGCACCGTCCTTTTCGTATGTCTGACCCTTTTCTGTAAGCATATCAACTATCTGCTTTACCGCACCGTTCTTGTGCAGCGTGCTTTCTCTGAACCATGTGTCATATACGATACGGTATTTCTTTAAATCTCTCTCCAGTCCGTCTATATTGAGCGGCAGAGCGTATTCAACCAGTGCGGATTTGCGGCTTTCCTCGTCTGCCGATACAAACTTGTCGCCGTTTATCTTGTAGAAATTATATGCGTGTTCGATTATGTCAACGCCCTTGTATACGTCCTCAGGCATCGGGAAGTTTTCTTCATCTTCAAATATCTTGCGGCATACGTCCTCATCACCAAATGATGCGATAACGTCAGCCTTGTTGCCGTCTGCGATCTGCATATATCTGATAGACAGCGATTTTCCGAACTTTTCAATCTGGTTGCCTGCGTCATTTACATAGAACTCACGCTCTACCTCGTAGCCTGCAAACTGTAACACTGATGAAAGGCTGTCGCCGAGCGCACCGCCTCTTGCGTTACCGATGTGCATAGGGCCTGTGGGGTTTGCCGAAACGAATTCAACAAGCACTCTCTTGCCCTTGCCAAGCTCAGTCTTACCGTAGTCATTTCCGCTTGAAATAACCTCGCCGACAGTTTCATTAAACCATGCGGGGCTTATGAAGAAGTTTAAAAATCCAGGTCCTGCAACCTCGATCTTTTCAAATACAGTGCCGTCAAGTATAGCGGCATCTGCTATCATCTGACCTATAGCTCTGGGGTTGTTCTTAAGAGCCTTTGCACTTGCCATTGCGGCGTTGCATGAGAAATCGCCGTGCGAAACATCGGCGGGACGTTCTACGTTGAAAGCAGGCAGGGGAACTGCCTCTATCTTGCCCTCTGCAACCAGTCTGCCCAGTGCGTTCATTACCGTTTCCTTTACCTGCTGTTTAGCAAGCTCTATCATATTGTTCATCAGTTACACTCCTTGACGTTTATAAACATTTCATTTTCCGACATATAGCTTGAATTTATGTCGAGCGTGTATTTGAGATAAATATCTCCGCCTGTTTCTTCAAGCTCGTTTCTTATTTCATCGGTGCAGACCCCTATCATGAAGTCGCCGAATTCCGTGCCGTAGTGGCAGTGGTGTTTCTTTCCCTTTTCTATGAACAGTGAGCTTATAGCCTTTCCGCTCCTTGTCATAGTAACCATATCGTCCGTAACCTCCAGCGTTACCGAGCTTCCCTCAAAGCCTGTGGCTTCGCTTTCATCATAGGACAGACGGAAACCGTTTTCGGTTTGCTCCATAGCACCGAAGGTAAACAGCTCTGTAGAGTCCTTATCCTGATCTACGGTCTGTGTGCTTTTTATCGTAATACATACGTTCTTTTTCATTTGATTTTCGTTGTTCCTTTCAAAACCTCAATTGAGGTCGACCACAGCTCCTATAAGAAGCTTCAGCATTTCTTCATAGCTGTAGGCGTTTTCCGTTACAAGTCTTGTAAATATGCTCTGTCTGTCAAGACCGGGTATTCCTCTTACACGGCGTACATATACCTCGCCGTCGTCACCGAGTACCATATCAACTCTTGCAAAGCACTTGCAGGCAAGGGCGTCGTATGCGGCCCTGGCAGTCTGCTTTACCTTATTCTGAGTAAGACCGTCAAGCCTTGCGGGAACTCTGAACTCCGATGTTGATGCGATATATTCCGACAGCTTATCAATGTTGTCGTCTGTTCTTACAAGCTCGCCTATCGCCACACGTTCATCGTGGTGCTTTGCTCCGAGTACCGCACAGGCAAGCTCTCTGCCTATTACTGCGCTTTCCGCAATGATGTACGGGTGGTGCGAAAAGCTTGCCTTTATTGCTTCTTCAAGCTCTGTTTCGTTTTCCGCTCTGCAAGCTCCTACAGATGTTGAACAGCTTGTCGGCGCGGTATATATCGGAAAGCTCAGCTTGTCGGTTATCTTCTTTATCGCCGCAGGCATATCGTTCATCTCACTGCGGTGCAGAGTGACATTCTTTATTACCTTTATTCCGCTGTCCGACAGCACCAGGTCCATTATGCGCCTGTCGTTGCACAGTGCCGCCGCCGCAAAATCGTTGCCGATAATGGGAAGTCCCGCAAGCTTGCACAGACCCTGAACTCTGCCGTCCTCACCGTATTTACCGTGAAGCACGGGGAATACTGCGTCTATGCGGTGAATGGTGCTTTCACCGTCCGAGATTATCTTTATTACGCCTTTGTTTGTCATATCGGGGCTTATTACGCATGAACAGCAGTCGCTGTCCTGCTCCCAGCTGCCGTCTTTTATATTCTCATAGCTACCGGGGTAAAAAAGCCATCTGCCTGCCCTTGTAATGCCTATTGCGAGCGGTTCTATCTCCTTTGGCAAGGCGCTGAGAACGCTGTACGCTGTATGCAGTGAAGCGGCGTGGTCAGCGGACGCACCGCCGAACAGTACGGCTATTCTTTTCTTTGCCATAGCTTTTCCTCGTCTTTCGTTCTTTTGCTTTTACGCAATAATACAATAAGTATATCACATTCGGCTGTTAAGTTCAAGTATAAACGTGTAAAAATAGCATCACGGGAGCTTGCCGTCCTTGAATTCCTTCGGGGTTACTCCGACCGCCTCGCCGAAGGCACGGCAGAAATGGCTTTGCGATGAGAAACCCAGCAACGACGCTATATCGGCGATGCTGTGGTCGCCGTCTTTGAGCATTCCCTTGGCGGCGTTAATGCGGACTGCGCTGATGTATTCATGAATACCCATGCCGATTTCAGCTTTGAACAGACGGTGCAGGTGAGAGCGGTCGTAGCCGGTGGTCTGCGCTATCTGCTTTACCGTAAGGCGCTTTCCCGTGTTCTCCGAGATCATCTTGATAGCCTTGCGGACAGGCACAGAGAGCCGTTTCGCACGCCTGAGCCTGCGCATACGGACGGCGTAATCCATTACCATTTCATCGTTCAGCTCCATGACCTGCTTTACAGTAGTGCATTTGTCGGCACGGCGTATATATAAGTCGCTGAGGGTATAGGCGGTTTCCTCGGACATACCTGCGGCGAGGCAGGTGCGGGCTACCAGAGCGGTACAGACAACAAGGTGATATATCTGATTCCTGAGCGGATCTTCGGACAATCTACCCTTTCCGCTGTCGGAGGCTGAGCTGTATTTCCGCTTGTTTTCAAGGATTGCGTCGACATCTCCTGCGGCTATCAGGGCGAAAACCGTATTTTCATTTTCGATAGGCTCGTGAAAAAACTCCTGCGCCTGCTGTACATAAAGCAGTTTTTCAGGCTCGGTATTCATGCTTTTATCATCTGTTGCAGAATTGTTGCATTTTGCGGTATTTTCGATGCTTTTTTTCTGCATTTTTATTTCCGTTATATGGTTTGGTAAATCTGCTGACATATTATGCCTCCGTGTCCGATTTTTTTATGCGTTATAAACATTATACAACAATTGTGCAAAAAAAGCAACATTTTTAATATAACCGTGAGCCGCTTTATGCTAAGATAAAATTGTAACAGATGATGACGGCTCAAATCAAAAATGAGCGTCTTTCGGAATATTACGGAAATATCAAAAACGGAAAAAGGAGCTTTTTATGAAAAGAAAAGTACTAAGGGCGGCAATTGCCTTTGCTTTGTCGCTGTCCATGCTGGCAGGCTGTGCGCAGAATACGGTAACAAGCAGTACGGTTTCATCTGACGGCGTATCGGCTTCACAGTCGGAAAGCGTCAGCGACAGCAAAGCCGAGAGTAAGGCGGAGAGTTCAGACGCAAGTACAGTATCGGCATCAGTTTCGGAGAGTACCTCCGAAACGCCTGAGAGCAGTAATGCTCCGGCAACTGACGATACCGCCTCAGCAGCCCAATCAACGTCGACATCTCAGACGACAAAGGTAACAACGACTGCGGCACCCCAGCCAACCAAGGCTGAAACGGCCTCGACAACGAAGAAAACCGATAACAGCAAGCCGTCACAGACTGTCGGCAAGATGAGAAATATCACCTCTCAGCAGCTGGTAGATGAAATGACCTTCGGCTGGAATCTGGGCGATACGCTTGATGTTTGTCAGGCTGACCGTGACGGCGACGGCAAGGTGAATGAACACGTCAAGGACGGCGAAAAGGTCGATGAAACGCTGTGGGGCAATCCGAAAGCAACAAAGGAGCTGTTTACAACGCTGAAAAAGGACGGAGTAAACGCAGTACGCATACCCGTGACGTGGAGAGACCATATAGACTCGGCGGGCAATATTGACAAGGAATGGATGGACAGGGTCCAGCAGGTGGTGGATTACGCATATTCTCAGGGAATGTATGTAATAATCAACGTACATCATGACGGCGGCGGAGACCCCAAGTTCGGAGCATGGATAATAGAGGAATCCCAGAAGGACTATAATGCGTTCCTTAAGAAGTATAAGAATGTGTGGACACAGATAGCCGACAGATTCAAGAACTATTCGGATTATCTGATATTCGAGTCAATGAACGAGGTAGGCTTTGATACGCTGTATAACAGGAATAAGGCGGACGCTTACAAGCTTATCAACAGAATCAATCAGGACTTTGTTGATATAATAAGGGCAACGGGCGGCAACAATGCCAAGCGCCATCTGCTTATTGCGGGATATTATACGGATATTGAGCGCACCTGTGATTCGCTCTACAAAATGCCCGAAGATAAGGCGGGAAGATGTATTGTATCGGTACACTATTACACACCCTGGGATTTCTGTACCTGTGATATAAAGCATACATGGGGAACAAAATCAGAGGTAAAGCAGATGGAAACGCTTATCGGCAAGATGAAGAAGAACTTTATTGACAAGGGTATACCTGTTATTATCGGCGAATATGCCGCAAGCGGAAGCGACCTTTCTTCCTGCGTATTCTTTATAGAAAAGCTGAACAAGCTGTGCAGTGATTACGGTATAGCAACATTTATATGGGATAACGGCGGGCAGGTCAACAGAAAGACATATAAGTGGAGAACTCCGCAGTATCTTGAAGCGCTTAAACGTGCGACAAGCGGAAAGGACTACGAGGTAGTAAAAAGCTGACCGATAAGGGTCGGCACTGATGATTTTACTTACGGAAATGCTCGGAGCGGATAAATCGGAATAAGATATATGAAGCGGTCACGGCGATATGCTGTGACCGCTTTTATGTTTTTATCGGCGTTATCGGGCGGGAAGAATGTACGGCAAAATACTACGGCACTGTCGGTCGGATAAAGATAAAGCAAAAAGTGCGGTGCATTTTGTACAACGGCATATCCCGTTTATTGTGCAAAAGGGAGAAAATAAGCGAAAATGTGAATTTTTTGCAAAAAAGTGCAACAGAATGGCGTGCCTCAAACGTTATATATATGAGGGGTAATTTTGCAATCTTAACGAAGCATCTGAACAGATCTTTCATTTGTTGAAGTATGAATACAATAGCGCAACCACATGACAAGAAAGTATATTAACTCCGTAAAACGGGTTTATATAATACTAAATTTTTATTGCGAAAGGATGTTTTTATGAAAAGCAAAAGAATTATTTCTGCTTTGCTGGCGTTTTCGTTGACGGTAGGCATTGCCGGAAATGCCTATGCACAGAACACAGGGCAAAATGTCAATGTAAGCAACAGACAGTCTGTTGAAGCAGGAGTTGAACAGTCTGTACTTGAAGAAATCAAGAAAAAAGAAATCGTCAGGACGGCTGTCTGTGAAGAAAATCTCCCTGAAACGATTGACGCAGAAATAGCCAGTGCGGACGGATATGTGGCGAGGCTTAACAGTGAGGAAAAGTCGCTGAGTGAGATAGTTCTTGAAAAAGAGGACGGCACAAGGACGTTGTATCTTTTCGGAGAGAACGTCAAGTATATTACCGATGACGGTGAGATTGCAGATAAATCAAACACTGCGGTGAACAAGGGCAGGGCTTATGTCAACGAGGCAAATGATGTTGAAATTATTCTTCCGGCTACGCTTACGGCGGGTATAGCTGTAAACAGCGACGAGCTGAGCATAACTATGAAGCCGCTCACAGGAGGCATAGGAAGGTCGCTTTCACCTGCTGTTAAAACAGAAGACGATACGGTAATGTACAGCGATGTGTTTGACAATTATACCGATATTGAATATACTTATACATACAGCGGAGTTAAAGAGAATATTATACTTGAAAGCTATAACGGAAAAAATTCATTCGACTATGAGGTAACAACCGGCGGACTTTCACTGTGTGAGGATAAAGGAACTTTGCTACTTTCCGATGAAACCGGAGATGTAAAGGCTACAAATCGGTGAAATAATCGTTTTCTCAGCGGATAATAAGAAAAACACATTCGGAAAATATGCGATAAAGGAGCTTGAGAAAAACAGCAGATATAAGGTAACGATAAGCGTTGACAGAGAATATCTGACTGATCCCGATACAAAATATCCTGTTAAAATTGACCCTAATATCAATTCTGAAAAAGATAATCTCAGTATTCAGGATTTGCAGGTGTTCAAGGGAACAGACGGAAAGGGAACAAATGAAACCTCCGCAGGATATTCGGGCGTTTCAAGAGTCGGTTGGACTGACTGGGGCGCTTGCAGAACATTACTTAGGTTGAACGGATTCAACTTCGGTTCACACGGCATAAGTGATGTATCACAAATAGAAAGCGCATATATTGAGTTACGGGATCTGATGTGTCAAGGCGGTACAGGAGTTCCGATTTCGTGCGGACAGTTTAACGGCAATTTCTGGACAGAAAAGGATACAAGAACATGGAATGGACTTGATGCCGATAATTCTTCGTTAAGTTCACCTGTAGGCGTAACATACGGAAACGGAAACAGTAAAAGACAAAATCTTGCCGACAGAGATCAATGGTACAACTGGAATATTACCGCTGTTGTAAAGAAATGGATGACAAATGCAAACCTTAAAGAAAAAGGCGTACAGTTCAGAACATTCAATACATTTTTAGAGGAAAGCTCTGTATATGCCGATTCAATGAAAACATTCAGTTCTATGCAGGGTAATGTTATTTATAAGCCGTATTTTATAATCAATTATACTGATAAAATCACGGCGAACAGTATTAAGTTATCCTCAAAATCACTGACATTAAACGTGAATAGCACTAAAACTCTTACTG
>CAVJKI010000091.1:0-7672 GCA_963649995.1 Sodaliphilus sp. | reverse complement strand
AGAAAAATACGGGGAGCATTTCAAAAAATAACGTGGGACTATAAAATCGAGGTAATATCATGAAAAAACTTACTAAGACAACAGCACTTATTTTATCAGCAATTATGCTATTCGGCTGTGCAGATAATTCAGCACAAAGCAATGTAGGCGATACTACGCCGCCGAGGGAAAGTTTTTCTACGGATAGTAAAGATGAAAGCTCAGTTAATGATAACAGTTCGGTTTCTGATAATTCAAGCAAGGAAAACGATGAAATCCTTGTAAAGAATATTGAGGGGTATCAGACATTTTCGTATGATGAAAACAAGTACACAATAATCAATTACGAGAAATTTTTCGAAACAGCCTATTCACCGTATGATATACCTAAGCTATATGAGCCTACATACGATAATCTCAAAATAGAAGGTAAAGCAAGTCCGATTGCTGTAAAATGCCGTGTTGTCGGTGACAGCTATTTTATAAATAACGGCAAATGCGGTGATGTACAATTAATGGAACGTGACACAAGAGCATTATATACTCCTGTTGTTATTGAGGAAATTGTTGACGATTTCGGAAACGACTGTGTGTTCAAAAAAGGTGACATTATTTATGTTGCCGAAACATTCAGCCCAACGGAGCAATATAACGAAGATAGTTTAAACTGGCTTGAAAAATGGTTCAGTTCATATAAAGAAACGTGTGAAGACGAATCGGGCAATTTTATTGAAGATAACGGAACTTTCATTGACAGAGATTATTACTACAATAAAGTTGTTAAATATTATGATACAATCAAAAACGGAAACGGCAAATACATTCCGCTTGATATTATACCTGTGATTATGAAAAAAGAGCAATCTTATCTTGTATTTGTTGCAAATGACAACGCTCCGAATAAAACAGATGGCAATGTGTATGCTTATCGATTGGGTTTGATATACGATCTGGACAATGACAATTTTACAATATACGAGAGCGAGGAAGCGGACGCTTGCCGTTTCATGCTAGGACAAAATTACCAGTATCACTGGAAATTTCTTAAAGAAAAATACGGGGAGCATTTCAAAAAATAACGTGGGACTATAAAATCGAGGTAAATTATTATGAAAAAACTTACTAAGACAACAGCACTTATTTTATCAGCAATTATGCTATTCGGCTGTGCAAGTAACTCTGCGCAGAGCAATGTAGGTGATACTACGCCGCCGAGGGAAAGTTCGGTTACGGAGAGCAAAGACGATAACAAAAATGAAAGCTCGGTTACTGACAGCAGTTCAGTATCGGACAGTTCCGACGAGGAGAATAATGAAAACCTTGTGAAGAATATTGAGGGGTATCAGACGTTTTCGTATGATAAAAACAAGTATGTAAAAACTACTTTCCGCAGAATATATAACCTTAAAAGAGATGGGCTGGGAGCGTTTACCGGTGAAACAGTCACACACTCTCTTGCAAAGGAGAATGTACAAGATGAAGTGCTGGTAATCAAATGCAAGGTTGCAGGCGATAGCTACATATTCCAGAATGGCAGGAGCGGTATCAAAACCGTGCAGGATTCTTCTGATGATAACGTTCTGAACGGAGTATATACTCCGATTGTTATTGAAGAAGTGATTGACAAAACCGCCGATGCGGTAACGGATCTTAAAACAGGAGATATAATTTATATTCAAGAAGGATTCACTGTATGTGAATTTACAGAGGAAAACGGAAATACTGTTTTGATGTCCGCTGATGAAGCTATTAAGCAAAAAAATGAGGAAATTGCCGAATATAAGAAATACATTGAAGAAGAAAAAGCAAAAAAAGAACCGAGTGAAAATTCATTGAAAAACTATGAGGCTAACATTGCAGTTATCGAGGAAGAAATAAAAAATTGTAATGCAATAAATGATTTTGTTCGCACTCATAACGGTAAAGCTGTAATTGCTGATAACGGTTCACCTATGGAGAAAGACGTGTCGTATCTTGCTTTTGTAGCTGTTACTCCTATTCCCGGAACAAATGACGGAAACTCTTATCATAGAGCGTATCCTATGAAATATGATTTAGCATATGATGATGTGCCGTCGCTTTTTGGAGAAGACGATATATATTTCCAAGGGTTATCCGGCTATGAGAGTTCGTGGAAAGCTATGAAAGAAAAGTACGGGGAGCGTTTCAAGTCCTGACAATTTAACAGTATACAGCCGCGGAGGAATATGCCGCGGCTGTTTTTATATTCGGAGCATATTGCGCAAATGCGGAAAATTTCAGTGACATAATGATACACTGTGTCATAAATTGTAGAGGGTACCCGGATAATTATACTGCTCAAGGAGGATAAATGATATTATGGCAACATTCACAAACGTTGCTACCCTTTCGTATAACGGCACGGTAGTAAACTCAAACGTAACCACAGGTGAGATACAGCAATCCCTGTCCGCCACGAAGTACGCACTTTCCGAAACCTATCAGCCTGACGGTGATATAACGTATATCATCAATATCGTCAATACAGGCAATACGGCGTTCACGGATCTTACGGTCACGGACGATCTCGGCGCATACGCATATGAAACGACAACTGTATATCCGCTTGCTTATGCCGGAGATATACGTTATTTCGTAAACGGCGTACTTCAGGCAGAGCCTACAGTTACAGCAGGACCTCCGCTTGTAATAACAGGTATAAACGTTCCTGCAAATTCGGAAGCGGTAATAATCTATAAGGCGAAAACCACCGCTTATGCGCCGCTTGATATTGAAGGCTCAATCAGCAACAACATCACTGTAACGGGCGGCGGTATCGCTGAACCGCTTACAGCTACCGAAACAGTCAACGCTGCGGTAGCGGCTGTTCTTAACATTGAAAAGGCGCTTAGTCCTACAGTAGTAGGTGAAAACGGTCAGATAACCTATACCTTCACTATTACGAACAGGGGCAATACAGCCGTTACAGACGCAGACGATATAGTTCTGCGTGACGTATTTAATCCCATACTGAAGAATATAAAGGTGACCTACAACGGCACAGCGCTCGACGATACGAAGTACACCTACAGCGAAACAACGGGTGTATTTGAAACCGTCAACGGTGCTATAACAGTTCCTGCGGCAACATTCGCTACAAATGCCGACGGAACGATTTCTATAACGCCCGGAACAGCAGTTGTCACTGTTACAGGTAACATCTGACGGTCAGTCTGATTTCAGCAGTTGAGATCGAAGTCTGAAAATAAGAAAGTGGCACAGCTTTTGCTGTGCCACAATTTTTGTAACAGGGAAGTTTGCAGAATGATTTTTATGTGCTGAAATCCTTTATATAATATCCTTGATGTCGATGTTTTCGCCGACAAGTCCGATATATGCGCCCTGCTTTGCTTCATCGCTTTCTGCGTGCGCAAGAAGCCACTTGTTGCAAGCCCAAAGTGTCTTATCTTCTTCATATACAGGAGTGATGTTGGGCTTTGCACCGTTTGTTCCCTTAGGAAGTGCGATCACTACCTTGAAGCAGCCGTCCTTTGTTGCATTGCAGGGAGCGTAGTGTAATGTTGTGGCATAAACCTCAACAACATCGCCCGCCTTTGCCTTGAACGCCATAACCTTAGATGTATCAAGCTTGCCGTCAACTATATCGTCTTCCTTGGCAACAAGCAGAATAAAATCATATAAGCCGATGTTGAATTCGCTGTCACGGTGATACTCAAGGCAGTTGAGCTTTGTATTGTGACCGTTGCACCAACCGAGCTGGATAGGCATACCGCCATAAGCGTTGTTCTGTAAAAGACCGAACAGCTTTGTATTTTCAAGTGCCGCTTCACTCGGAACATATCCTACTGCGTCGGGCAGGGGAGTGCTTTTATCAAGAGCTGAAAGCAGGTCGCTTACATCATAGCCTGTATGTACCTTGCCGTAAGCGGCAAATTCTTTATCGTTTACCGAATATATTTTCATATCAGATTCTCCTTTTAACTTGCAGATCAGAGCTACTGTGTTAACGTTTTCACAAAAGGTAAAGAAAACAGCCATAAGCTGAAAACTCATGGCTGTTCTTAATGTAATAATTATTCTTCAGCGGGTGCGCCAACGGGACATACACCTGCACAAGCACCGCAGCTAACGCATGCATCAGCGTCGATAACGTACTTGCTGTCGCCTTCGGAAATTGCCTCAACGGGACACTGAGCAGCGCAAGCGCCGCAAGAGATGCAATCATCAGAAATTTTATAAGCCATCGGAATGATCCTCCTTGTGAGATTTTGTCATAGAGTTATATGACTTGCTTATATTGTATCACACTTTCGGAAAAAATCAAGTCCTTTTGATAAATTTATATTGAAATATCACGCTTTTTTCTGAAATTTTACGTCATTTTCAGGTTAGCGTAAAGTAACCGCAAACCCGCTCCCCGTCTTGTTTTACAGCTTTAGTCAAGTAAAGCGAGCAGCTTATCCTTGCTGACAAATCCTACCGATTTGTCAATCTGTTTACCGTTTTGAAAAGATATTACGCAGGGTATAGAATCTATACCGAAGCTGATAGCGAGATCACGGTCTTCATCTGTATTTACCTTGCAGATTTTGATCTCTGGGTGTTCCTCGCCGAGTTCGTCAAGGACAGGGGCGAGCATTCTGCACGGTCCGCACCAAGGCGCCCAGAAATCAACCAGAACGGGTTTATCGGACTGTAAAACCTCCTCGTTGAAATTTTCAGATGTTACTTCTATATGGCTCATAGTAAATACTTCCTTTCGTTTTTAGAATTTATCACATTACAGGAATATAGTGCGTAAAATTATCTCACTTATTCCTGATATAATTTTATCATATATAAAGGCGAATGTCAAGATAATCCGTAATTGTTACTGATTTTTAATTTACAAAAAGCCGTTGCAAAAGTTGTGGGAATATGATATACTCTAAGAAATGCGGAATGTCATAATCGGTGCGGATTTTCGCACTGAATGTCGTAAGGACAGGAAAGAAAGGAAACTGAAAAATGGCGGAATTTTCAACAAGCGAGCATGAGCTCGTACTCGTCATTGACTTCGGCGGTCAGTACAATCAGCTTATCGCCCGCAGAGTCAGAGAACATAACATATACTGCGAGGTCATCTCATACAAGACACCTATCGAGCAGATAAAGGCTAAGAACCCTAAGGGTATCATCTTCACAGGCGGTCCGAGAAGTGTATATCTTGACGACTCGCCTAGAATGACAAAGGAAATATTTGAACTCGGCGTACCGATTTTCGGTATCTGCTACGGCGCACAGTTCATGGTTTACGGTCTCGGCGGAACTATCGGCAAGGCTAACGAGAACGCCGCCGCTGAATTCGGCAGAACAGAGTGCGAATTTGATACAGAATGTGCTGTATTTGAGGGACTTAAGAAAAACTCAGTCGTATGGATGAGCCACAACGACTATATTGAAGTTCTTCCCGAGGGCTTCAAGGCAGTCGGTCACAGCGACAAGTGTCCTTATGCCGCAATTGAGAACGTTGAAAAGGGCTTTTACGCTACACAGTTCCACCCTGAAGTAAACCACACAGAGCAGGGCTTTGATATGCTCGGCAACTTCCTTTATAAAGTATGTCACTGCAAGGGCGACTGGACAATGAAGAACTATGCGGAGGAAGCTATAAAGCAGATCCGTGAAAAAGTAGGTGACGGCAAGGTACTGCTTGCGCTTTCGGGCGGTGTTGACAGCTCGGTAGCCTGCGCTCTGCTTTCAAAGGCAGTCGGCAACCAGCTCACCTGCGTATTCGTTGACCACGGCTTTATGAGAAAGAACGAGGGCGACGAGGTTGAGCAGGCGTTCAAGGACTGGGACGTTAACTTTATCAGAGTAAATGCCGCTGATCGTTTCATCGGCAAGCTTGAGGGCGTTTCCGATCCCGAAACAAAGAGAAAGACCATCGGCGAGGAATTTATCCGTGTGTTTGAGGAAGAAGCGAAGAAGATCGGCAAGGTCGACTTCCTTGTACAGGGTACGATTTACCCCGACGTTATCGAGAGCGGCACGGGTGATGCTGCAGTTATCAAGTCGCACCACAATGTAGGCGGTCTTCCCGACTATGTTGATTTCAAGGAAATCATCGAGCCGCTCCGCCTTTTATTCAAGGACGAGGTAAGAAAGCTCGGTACTGAGCTTGGTTTGTCAGACATCCTGGTATGGCGTCAGCCGTTCCCCGGTCCGGGACTTGCAATCAGAATAATCGGTGAGATCACCCGTGAAAAGCTTGCAACCCTTCAGGACGCAGATTACATCTTCCGTGAGGAAATCGCAAATGCAGGTCTTGACCGCAGTATCAACCAGTATTTTGCCGTACTTACAAATATGCGTTCTGTAGGCGTTATGGGCGACGACAGAACTTACGATTATATCCTCGCATTAAGAGGCGTTACAACCAGCGACTTTATGACCGCAGACTTTGCGAGAATACCTTATGACGTGCTTGAAAAGGCAAGCGTGAGAATTGTTAATGAGGTTAAGAATATTAATAGAATTTGCTATGATATTACGAGTAAGCCGCCGGCGACTATTGAGTGGGAATAATTTCGTAAGACTACTTTCCCGGCTGTAGAGCCGTAAAAGTTCCGATCTTGCGAAGTCGTGGCAACGATTTGGCAACAAAATTTCATTATTCATAAGTAAAGAGCTAACTGATTTAGATTAAGTCAGTTAGCTCTTTTTGTTATATTAAGTCATTCTCTGTATAAATTTGAATATCGGTAGAAACGGAATTTCTGCTTGCATATCGATCACAACGCTCTTTGAGTTCTTCTTTCATTCCATCGACAGTTACAATCATTAGAATGGATTTACAATTTCGTTGGGACTGAGATTCGTAAGCGGTTCTCATTTCATCCGTACGAGTCATAACACGATGAAATAATGCCGGATTAGGCATATTTGCCCAATACTTAATCTCGAAAAGATAATCAATCTTATCTATCTTAGAAACTGCAAGAATATTGCAAGCATAATTGTTCAATTTTACATTTTGCTGTACATCATACCCTCTTGAATGTTGTTGACGAATATATGAATAACATAGATTTTCAATCTCAATAGCCTTTACAACATTGCGTCGTCCTAACAGTACATTGTTTGTTGTTTCTGGCTGGTTCTCTTGACTTTCGTTTTCATCAGCAACCTCATCTATAACTTTAACAGCAATCTCAGAGGCAGTAAGCTTTTCAATATTGAATTTTTGCTCTTGTGTTTTGAGTTTTGTTTGTGTATCAATTTCTTTTTGAATATTGTGCCACTTTACACCACCATATATAAGGCAAATCAATCCAACAAGAATTAGTGCTCCAAGTAACCAAGGTAATGCTCTTAAAACAAAAAGAATGGTTTTATCTCGCTGTTCTAAAAATTGCATCGAAGTTGATGATAACGCATCATACTCAACCTGGCTAATTAGTATTTGGTTACCATTACACAGAAGATAATGTCCTTATCCGCTACGACGTTGGGCAAAATCGCAGAATTAGCCAATACAAGTCGTACCGATAATGCTGCTTTTTTTACCAGCAAAACGCTCATAACAGAAATAATGAAATCTTTGCCGGATACCGATCAGCAAACAGTAAGAATTCTTGAAATAATCATAGCGAGTTTAATACAAAGCCAAGGAATAATTAAAAAGTATGCCCTTGCGGTGTAAAAACAGTCGTTGCGGTGTAAAATCCGA
>CAVJKI010000090.1:0-7678 GCA_963649995.1 Sodaliphilus sp. | reverse complement strand
TAAAAAATAAGAATAATTTACTGTTTGGTATTAATTTTGGCGATGATTTATCGGCAATACGTCCTCAGATAGAGAGCTGGAACAGCGTTTTGGCGGCTGAGGGGCTTAATGTGACCTACGGAAGGCTGAAATACTTTGCTCAGCTTGAAACGATCGCTTCACGGCTTTATAATGAGCTTTCGGGCGGCGAAGAACTGAAACTCAATTATTATTCAAGCATATTTGACAGCACGGAGCTTAAGTGCGATGAGATGAACGTGCTTTATAATGAGTATCTTGAACGGCTGAATAACAGCTTTCAGCGTGAGCTTAAGATGCGTTATACCGTACTCGGAGTACACCGTGACGATATGAATCTTTATATAAACGGCAACGATGTTAAGGAATTCGGCAGCCAGGGACAGCAGAGAAGCACAGCGCTTGCGCTGAAGCTTGCCGAGGCTGAGATAATCAGACAAAAGGACGAAACTCCCATTATGATACTTGACGATGTGCTTAGCGAGCTTGACAGTAAGCGTCAGCATTTTGTTCTTAATCATATCGTTAACTCACAGGTATTTATTACTTGCTGTAATATCAACGATGTAAGCGAGCTTCACAGCGGTAAGGTATGGCAGGTAGAAAACGGAATTTTTACGGAGAAATGATATAAATGTATATTCATATAGGCGGAGATATAACATTGTTGGCAGATAAGATACTCGGTATATTCGACATAGAGAAAACCTCGGTAAATAAGGACGTAAACGACTATCTGATGAAGCTTCAGAAGCAGGGTAAGATCTATTATGTTTCCTATGATATGCCCAAGAGCTTTATTGTTACCGAGGACTATGTGTATATCTCAAATGTGTCGGTTTTTACGCTGAAAAGGCGGTTTGCAGATAATGAAATAAGGTCGGAAATATAAAAAAGAGCGGATTAAAACTCCGCTCTTTTTTGCTTATTTGACTTTGTTAAAGGGATTACAGCGATTCAAAAAATTTTCTTGTAGCGCTAACATATCCGTCTACCTTGTAAAGGGTAGCCGTATGTCCACCCTTGATATTTTCTATCTTCGTATACGGCATCATATTTCTTAAGTCCTTCTTTGCTTCTTCCGAGAAAGCCTTGTCGTCTGTCGGGAGTACAAGCAGTGTATTGTGGCACAGATGATCGTACTGCTGCTTTGTGAACGGCTCTAGGTCAACTACAGTAGCAATAAGGCTTGTCAGATGATAATCAAACTTCTTTGTATACTGACTGTATACCCACCTGAACAGATCCTCCATGTACTTCTTATCTTCCGGCGCTTCGTTCTCTATTCCTATCTGCTTAAGGCTGATCGAAACCATCATTTTTCTGAGCCAGCTGTAAGGAAGAATCTTCATCATAAAGAGCAGTAAGCCGTATATTTTATACTGCTTTTTCATGTCTGCTATGCTGTTTTCCGATAAACAACAGGTAGAATAAAGGCACATACCGTGAACTTTGTCAGGGTGCTTTCTTGCTATAAGCTGAGCGATAAATCCGCCGAGAGAAGAGCCTATGTATACAGGGTTTTTAAGCTCCAGTGAGAGAACAAGCTTTGCTATCATATCCGCCAGTTCTTCAAGATCGTTTATCTGCATGGGATAATTCATCGTAAGTATGCGGTAATCCTTTTCCATAGCCTTTACATGATTGAGCCATATTACAGGCAGACCTGTTCCGCCGACAAGATAAACGAGTGTTTTGTCGCTGTATTCATTACCGCAGAGCATATAGCTGAATGTAATTCCGTCAACCATGGTTTCTTTGCACGGGTGGCTTTTTTCAAATTCTTCTATATTCTTTTCAAATGACATAAGATACTCCATTCAGGTCAGTTTGTTAAAATTAACCGTAACACATTTTATTGTACCGCACTATCTGCGGTACTGATTAGATTATAACATTTTGTACAGCATAAATCAGTACCCGAACAGCGTGAAAATGCCGATTATAAATGCCTTTGTCAGCAATTCAAAGTTGACTTTAAAAGTGAGATGTGATATAATTATATATAGTATCGTGAGAAATTGCGGAAATGATGAAAGGAAAGAGCATGGCAGAAGAAATTCTTGAAAAAAACGGCGAGATCGGCGAGCCTGAAATCGACGGAGAAATAAAGGATATAGAGAACAATACACAGGTAGATCACGCTTACGGCGCAGACGATATTCAGATACTTGAAGGTCTTGAAGCAGTAAGAAAAAGACCTGGTATGTATATCGGTTCTACGGGTGAAAGCGGTCTGCATCATCTTGTATACGAGATAGTGGATAATGCTATTGACGAGGCGCTTGCAGGCTACTGTACAGAGATAAACGTAAAGATACTTCCCGATGACGTTATTGAAGTAACGGATAACGGACGTGGTATTCCTACGGGTATTCACCCTAAGGAGAAGATAAGTGCCGCTACGGTCGTATATACTATACTGCACGCAGGCGGTAAATTCGGCGGCGGCGGATATAAGGTTTCGGGCGGTCTGCACGGCGTTGGTGCGTCTGTTGTAAATGCGCTTTCCGAATGGCTGGAGCTTACTGTATATGACGGCAAGGAGATACACTTCCAGCGTTTTGAAAACGGCGGTCATTACAACGAGCAGATGAAGGTCATCGGTACTACAGACAAGACAGGTACACAGGTACGCTTCAAGCCCGATCACACAATATTCCATACTACAGAATTCAAGTATGATATACTGCTTGACAGACTGAGAGAACAGGCATTCTTAAACGGCGGACTGAAAATCGTCCTCAGTGATTTAAGAGATGAAGAAAATCCCAAGCAGGAGGTTTTACAGTACGAGGGCGGTATTATAAGCTATGTAGAGTGGCTCCAGAAGAAAAGAGGAGCAGAGGCTCTGCACCCTGACGTTGTATATATTGAGGGACTTCTCGACAATATATCTGTAGAGATTGCATTCCAGTATAATACCGACTTCAACAGTGAAACGTTCAGATCGTTTGCCAACAACATTCATACGGTTGACGGCGGTACGCATGAAATTGCGTTCAAAAATGCACTGAACAAGGTCGTAAACGACTTTGTAAAGCAGTATAAGGAACAGCAGGCAAACAACAATAAGAAGTCCAAGAAGAAGCAGGACGAGGTAAAGGAGTTTGTACCGCTGAGTGGCGAGGCTATAAGAGAAGCTATCAATGCCGTTATATCTGTAAAGCTTCCCGAATGTGAATTTGAAGGTCAGACAAAGGGTAAGCTCGGCAATCCCGAAGTACGTCCCGTTGTTTACAAGATAACAGTAGAAAAGCTGACATATTACTTTGAAGAACACCCTGATACGATCGCTACTATAGCTCAGAAATGTATCAACGCACAGGCTGCAAGAGATGCGGCTAAGAAGGCTATGGAAGCTAAGAGAAAATCGGTTGCTGACGGCGCAGGTCTTCCCGGTAAGCTTGCCGATTGCTCGGATACCGATCCTACAAAGACAGAAGTATATATTGTTGAGGGTGACTCTGCGGGAGGCTCTGCAAAGCAGGGACGTGACAGACGTTTCCAGGCTATTCTTCCTCTTTGGGGTAAGATGCTGAACGTTGAGAAGGCAAGAGCGGATAAGGTATATAACAACGATAAGCTCCAGCCTGTAGTAAAGGCACTCGGTACGGGTATCGGAGAGGACTTTGATATAACAAAGCTCAGATACGGCAGAGTAGTGGTTATGGCCGATGCCGATGTCGACGGCTCACATATCAGAACGCTTCTGCTGACATTCTTCTTCCGCTTTATGCGTCCTCTTATCGAGGAAGGTCATGTATATCTTGCTCAGCCTCCGCTGTTCAAGGTATTCAGAGGCAAGAAGGTAAGATATGCGTTCAGCGACGAGGAGAGAGATGCTTACATTGCAGAGCTTGCAGGTGAAAGCAACTCAAAGGTTGAAGTTCAGCGTTATAAAGGTCTTGGTGAGATGGATCCCGATCAGCTGTGGGAAACAACTATGGATCCTGCCGCAAGAACAATGATAAAGGTTAATCTTGAGGACGCCGCTAAGGCTGATGAGATATTCTCAATACTTATGGGCGACAAGGTTGAACCCAGACGTGAATTTATCGAGCAGAACGCAAGATACGCAAAGGATCTTGATATATAAAATAAAAATTATTCGGTCGGGCGAGGAAAAATATCCATTAAAGCATTTAAAGGTGTTAATATGAATGATGAAATTTTAAATAGCAAAGAGGAACAGCCCGATGAAAAAGAGCTGTTAAGACAGCGCAGAGAAGAACAGATCGAGCGTGTAAAGGCTCAGTATGAAACAGATGCAAAGGAAAAAGCAGAGGCAAAGGTAAGACTTGAAAAGGAGCAGGAGCTTGAAAAAGAGCTTGCACCGCTCGTTACTGTCAGAAAAGGTCTTATAGCCTTATGCGGTCTTATGTGGGTGTTTGCGGCTTTTTGTCTGCTTACAGGCACGCTTGAAATGAATATATTCCTGCCGATGTGCCTTTTTGCACTGGCGGCAGTTGCGGGTGTTAATGTGCCGATATTCATCAAGAAAAAGAAAATATTCGACGGCGTTATAGCCGGAATATGCACAGCTATCTGCTTTCTGACAGGTGTTGTTATTTTAACGCTCGGATAAGCAAACCGAAAGGATAATATGGAAGAATTACTGCTTAAAATTAAATACGGAATGACTCTTGATGAAATAGGCGAGGGCTTCAAGCTTTTTCAGAAGAAATATCAGTTTAAGAAATCGCTGATATACACGCTTGTATATCTTATTGCACTGGGACTTGGCGTTGACTTTCTGATAAGAGATTATACGGGTATTTACGGATATATTTTAGTCGGTCTGTCGCTCGGTATGATATTCTATACCTGGTACAAGCCTGTGCTGATAAGAAAAAAGCTTATTGCAACTATAAGCTCACTTGCAGAAGAAACATACACGGCGGAATTTTACCGTGACAGGATAAAGATAACCACTGTTATTGAAGAACCGGTGGTTGTTGAGAACGAAACGGAAAAAGAAGAAGAAACCGATTCTCCGGCAGAAGATAAGCCGCACGAGGAAGAAAAACAGGAAGAAGTAGTAACAAATCTTTACTTCGGCTCTGATTATTTAGACGCTATGGAAAATGAACAGATGTTTTTACTCTTTGTAAACAGACAGAACATTTATATATTCTCAAAGCGTTGTCTTACTGAAGAAGAACAGAGCAAGCTCAGAGAAATATTTACCGAAAAATCAATACTCTGATTGATATAAACAAATCGGAAAGGAAATCGGAATGGAAAAAGACGTTAAAAAATTCAGTACAGCCACTGAAAAGCTGATACAGGTAGACATAGAAAAGGAAATGCGTGAGAGCTTTTTACAGTATTCTATGGCGGTACTGGTATCAAGAGCTTTACCTGATGTAAGGGACGGCATGAAGCCTGTTCACAGAAGAATCATATACACAATGAACGAGGCAGACAATACATCAAGCAAGCCGTACAGAAAATGTGCCTATACGGTAGGTGAAGTTCTTGGTAAATATCACCCTCACGGCGACGCATCGGTATACGACGCACTGGTAAGACTGGCGCAGGATTTCTCGATGAGATACCCTCTGATAGACGGTCACGGAAACTTCGGCTCGGTAGACGGAGACCCGCCTGCCGCTTACCGTTATACAGAAGCGAGAATGGCAAAGATTGCATCGGAGCTTCTGAAGGATATAAAGAAGGATACTATCGACTGGGGTAAGAACTATGATGATAAGCTGGACGAGCCTACTGTTCTTCCCGTAAAGTTCCCCAACCTTTTAGTAAACGGCTCTGTAGGTATAGCCGTTGGTATGGCTACAAATATACCTCCGCATAACCTGAATGAAGTATGCGACGCTATAGTAGTAAGAATGGAAAATCCCGAATGCGGTATTGAGGAGATACTCCAGTATATAAAAGGACCTGACTTCCCTACAGGCGGTATAATCATGGGCTACAGCGGAATACGCTCCGCATATTATACAGGTCGTGGTAAGATAACCTTAAGAGGTAAAGCTGAGATAGTAGAAGAAGGCAACCATACAAGAATTATCGTTACTGAAATTCCTTATATGGTCAACAAGTCAAAGCTTCTTGAAGTGACAGGTCAGCTCATGCGTGACAAGCGTATTGAGGGTATTTCTGCGCTCCGTGACGAGAGTGACAAGGACGGTATGCGTATCGTCTATGAGCTTAAGAGAGATGTAAACGCACAGGTAGTTCTCAACAAGCTGTATTCATTTACACAGCTCCAGGACACTGTAGGCGTAATCATGATCGCTCTTGTAAACGGTGAGCCTAAGCAACTGACACTGCTTGAAATTCTTGACAACTATATTTCTTTCCAGAAGCAGATAATTACAAGAAGAACTGCATTTGATCTAAAAAAAGCAAGAGAAAGGGCTCATATTTTACAGGGCTTCCTGCTTGCTATTGATAATATAGACGAAGTAATTTCAATACTGCGTTCAAGTAAGTCTGTACAGGAAGGTAAGGAACGCTTAATGGAGCGTTTCAAGGAAGACGACCTTGCTAAGCTGTTACAGAGAGCTATGGGAGAGAACTATAAGGACGTTCATTTTGAGCATGAAATAGGACTTTCCGAGGAACAGGCAGACGCTATCGTACAGATGAGATTAGGACAGCTGACAGGTCTTGAACGTGACAAGGTTATTTCTGAGCTTGCGGAGATCATGGAGAAGATAAATGACTTCCTTGATATACTTTCAAGCGATGAGAGAGTTAAGGAGATAATCAAGGAAGAAATCACTGCTATCAAGGAAAAATACGGTGATGAGAGAAGAACTGCTATTGAGCCTGTAAGCGGTGAGGTCGATATTGAGGACCTTATTCCTGAGGAAGAATGTGTACTTACTTATACGAATATCGGATATATCAAGCGTCAGCCTGTAGATGTATATAATCTCCAGAAGCGCGGCGGCAAAGGCGTATCGGGTATGAAGCAGAGAGAAGAAGACTTCGTTGAGAATATGTTCATCAGCTCGACGCACGATAACATCTTATTCATTACAAATTATGGTAATATGTATAAGTTGAAGTGCTATGAGATACCTGAGGGATCAAAGCAGAGCAGAGGTACTAATATAGTAAACCTGTTACAGCTTGCTGAGGGTGAACGCATTGCGGCAATGATGAAAACAAGCGACTTTGCCGAGAACAAATACTTTATCTGTGTTACAAAGTACGGTAAGATAAAGAGAACACCGCTCTATGATTTCAGAAATGTAAGAAAGAACGGACTGAGAGCAATTACGCTTGCTGAGGGTGATGAAATCGCCGCCGCTCATCTTACTGAGGGTGACAGCTCAATTATAGTAGCTACACATCTCGGTATGGCTATACATTTCAGTGAAGAAAGAATAAGAAGCATGGGCAGACTTGCCGCAGGTGTAAGAGCAATAAGACTGCGTGAGGACGATTATATCGTCGGTGCCGCTAAGGTATACAGTGATGATATGAGAATACTTACTGTAACTGATAAGGGCTACGGCAGACTGAGTGCGCTCAGTGATTACCGTATACAGAACAGAGGCGGTAACGGTCTTAAGAACTACAAGATAAGAGATGACAGAGGATTTGTCTGCGGCATACGTTCAATTCAGGCAGATGATGATGTTATACTTATCAGTACAGACGGTGTTATTATCCGTATTCGTGC
>CAVJKI010000089.1:0-7791 GCA_963649995.1 Sodaliphilus sp. | reverse complement strand
GCGTATGACATATCGCAAAGCGACATGATCTTTTCCTCGGAAAGCTTAGGAAGGTGATCGGGAACGAAAAGTCCGCCGTCAGCAGAAAGTCCCTGTGAGATAGCGTAAGCGCTCGGTACATTTACCTTGACATCTCTGGTGCTTTTGTAGTTCATAACAAACATCCTTCTTCTATAAAGAGTTAAAATTGTGTTTCATAACCCGTAGTGTCGAATGCGTCTTCATAGTACTGAAAATCTATAACACGCACAGCATTACCCGATGAAACCGTTACCTCCGCTATATCATAGCGCAGTAGCTTATCAGTGCCGTATTCGGCAAGAAAGCAGTCGGCAGTTGCTATTATTCTGCCCTTTTTCTTATATCCTACCGCTTCAACCCCGCTTACAAGACTTCCGTACTTTCGTGTCTTGACTTCGACAAAAGCAAGCACATCGCCTTTTGACGCTATAATATCAATCTCCCCGCAGGGCTTACGGTAATTCCTTTTTATAATAATATAGCCGTTTTTAACAAGATACTCTGATGTGAAATCTTCACCCAGCCTGCCTTTTACGGCTTTATCCTTATTTGCTGTCTGCATTTCTTGATTCATAATATTTCACAAGAAAGCTTTTTCTGTGAATATCGCTTGCTCCGTATTTATCAAGCATTTCATAATGAAGCTTTGTGCCGTAGCCTTTATGCTTTTCAAACATATACTGCGGATACTTCTCTGCAAGCTCCTTCATATATCTGTCACGAGCAACCTTTGCAAGTATTGATGCCGCCGCTATAGATGCGCTTGTTGCATCGCCCTTGACAATAGCCTTTTCGGTTATATCAAGTCCCGGTGTCTTATTACCGTCTATAAGCGCAGTATCGGGTTTAACCGTCAATCCCTGATATGCTCTTTTCATCGCCAGCATTGCGGCATTAAGTATATTGATACTGTCAATTTCTTCAACCGATGCAGTTGCGATACAATAGCTAATCGCTTTTTCACGGATAATATCGAACAGCGCCTCCCGTTTTTTCTCGGTCAGCTTCTTGCTGTCGTTTATACCCTCAATAACCGTATCATTCGGAAGAATTACAGCCGCCGCATAAACATCGCCCGCCAGAGGTCCTCTGCCCGCTTCGTCTATGCCGCAAATAACACCGTATTCAGCCCGCATTTCTTTATCAAATACAAAAAGGTCTTTCTTTTCTTCAAGTCCTTTAAGGTCTTTCGAGAGAGATTCTGCCAAGTTTACCACTCCTGAATTCATCGAGTACAGCCGCCGCCGCTCTGTCAATGTCGGGTTCGCCGCCCGAAATCAGCATACCGCGCTTTCTTGCTATCATTTCAAGGTTTGGATTTTTGGTGTCTTCGGCAAGCTTATAACGTGCAATAACGTTGCTTCTGTAGTTCTCCCACAAAAAGCTCAGCAGACTGTCTGCAAGCTCGCAGACATCCATTACATCATCCTTGATAGCACCCGTATAACCGAGCTTTATCGCTACCTGCTGATCGTCGAACTTCGGCCACAGGATTCCGGGGGTGTCAAGAAGCTCAAGCTCCTTATCAAGAGATACCCACTGTGCGCCTCTTGTAACGCCGGGTCTGTCCTCGACCTTAGTCTTGCCTGCGCCGGAAATCCTGTTGATAAACGATGATTTGCCGACATTCGGTATTCCGACTACCATTACTCTGAGCGACTGCCCTACAAGGCCCTTTGCTTTACGCTTTGCAAGAAGCTCCGAAAGCAAATTCTTTACGTTTGGTGTAAAGGATTTTACACCCTTACCGCTCCTGCAATCGCAGACCATGGCTTTGTAGCCCTGAGCCGTATAATATTTCTGCCACTCGGCAGTAACCTTTTCATCTGCATAATCGCACTTGTTCAGAAGAATTATTCTGGGTTTAGTGCCGGTTATATCACTTATAACGGGGTTTCTGCTGGATTCGGGTATTCTTGCGTCTACTATCTCGGCAACAGCGTCAACAAGCTTTAAGCTCGCTTCTATCTGCCGCTTGGTTTTGGTCATGTGACCGGGAAACCATTGTATATTGGATACCTGTGCCATTATACCTCCGTTAAAGCTGATTAAAATATTCCCAAAGCGTTGAGCGGCCATATACGCACATACGCCTTACCCATTATGTAACGCATATCTACCTGTCCGACATCATCGCTTCTGCTGTCCTTTGAACCGTTCCTGTTATCTCCGAGTACGAACACCTTTCCTTCTTCTACGACAACATCCTGATTAATAGGGAAGTTTTCGGGAAGATTTGTAGGCGTATTGGTGTATTCATCGGGCAGTGCCTCACCGTTTCTGTAGACAATGCCGTTCATGAAATCAATTCTTATTGTGTCGCCCGGAAGTCCGATAACTCTCTTGACAATAGGTTTACCGTATGCCTTTGTAGCTTCATTGTAAAGCTTGTCTGCATACAGAATAACAATGTCATCGTATTGCGGTGTGTAAAACATATCCGATACAATAAGTCTCTGCTGATCCTGCAAAGTAGGCACCATTGACTCACCGTCAACGGTTATCACGCGGGCAAACAGTGAAAATATAATAATAAAGCACAGAATGGCTGAAAAAATACTGCACATCCAGTCGAACATATCGGCAAAGAAATTCTTCTTATCTGTTGCGCCTATATTCTCATTTTCTGTTAAGTTCTTTTCTTCCATGGTGCGTCCCTTCAAAACAAAATATCGAATTTATGCAGTGGCATTATGCCACTGCTTTGAAAATTCGATGAGGAAATGATGTAAGGTCTTATATCTTGGACTTAACCTTAGCTGCCTTACCAACTCTGTCACGAAGATAGTAGAGCTTAGCTCTGCGTACCTTACCTTCTCTTACAACCTCAACCTTTTCTACTGTGGGTGAGTGGAGAGGGAATACTCTTTCGATACCGCAGCCGTGAGCTACTCGTCTTACTGTGAATGTTTCGCTTACGCCGCCGTGCTTCTTAGCGATAACTGTACCCTCAAATATCTGGATACGGAACTTGTCGCCTTCAGCGATGCGAACATGTACCTTAACTGTGTCACCTACGTTGAACTTAGGTGCGTCTGCCTTAAGGCTGTCCTGTGCAATGAGTTTTAATGCGTCCATTTTTTCCTCCTGGTTTTCGGATATTCTTGTGTCGGCTTATCCTCCGAAGCTCTTACAGGCTTTGCGGAAAACGGTAACTTTTACCGTTAAACACAGCGGACTACCCGTTTTAATGTCTTTGTGCTTTTTCGCACTAACGGCATTAAACACGCTGACAATATATGCTAAAAGGCATAATTATCCCGTCAGCGGATTTCAAATGCTTTAATATTATAGCACCTTTATACGAAATTTGCAATAGTTTTTTGTGAATTTTTTCGGTAATTACCGCAGTTTTCGCATATCGGCACACTATAACCGTGAATTATTCAAACTGTGTACCGTCTTTGCAGAGAATATCCGTTCTTACTATATCAAGTCTTACGGTTTCTTCACAGCTGAATTTTTCAAATGCGTCAAAAAACAAGGACGGGTTGAGCGTAAAGTCACAGCCCGACGGCATAATCAGTACAAAATGACCTCTTTCATAGTCCTTTATCTCAGTGAAAGGCTTTATATCAAGAGTTGTTATGCCCTTTTTGGTTTTCTTTTCAACTTCAATTGACGGGAGCTTCATAAACGCTTCCAGCTTGTCATAATCGCAGACAATATTGACCGAATAAACGGATTTTTCTATCTCGGTATGCTTTTTTACAGGCAATGCCGCTCTGATTATCCTTATATCGGGAGGAAGCACGTCATTCAGCTTATCACGCAGTACGTTGAAATCCATTTCCTCTGTAAGCTTAATATCCATTGATTCGTTTATGCCCTCACTGCCGAGCGATAACGGCAAATTGACATTAACGTATGTGTGCGGGTTAAAGCCCTGCGTATGCCATATCGGAATATCCGTGCGTCTGATCGCACGCTGAAAGCAGGTGATCAGGTCAAGTGCGGATATATATTTCGCTCTGCCCGTCTTTGAAAAGAACAGACGTACTGCAATATTATTCTCATTCATATTTAAAGCACGCCCTTCCCAAGCATTTGTTTATGCCGCAGCCTGCACACTTTTCACGGCAGTTTGCGGTCGTCTTTTCCTCATGAGCCTTTATATTTTCCCTTACAAGGAAGCTACGCTCAAACAGCATATCCATGTGTTCCCACGGCGCGATTTCATCATATTCACGCTTACGGTTAGCGTAAAATGCTTTGTCAATGCCGAATTTCTCAAATGCCGCATTCCAGATCTCAGGCTTGAAGTATTCGTTCCAGCCGTCAAGCTTACAGCCGTTCTTCCACGCCTCGTATATAACCGCAGAAAGCTTTCTGTCACCTCTTGCAAGCACAGCTTCAAGTATAGTGGTATCATAGTGGCTCCAGCTTACGTCTATACGTCTTCTGCCCTTTGACCCGATTATATCAAGCAGATATTTCTGTCTTTCGTTTATTTCCTCCTCGGTCGCCTGTGGCTCGTATTCAAACGGAGTAAACGGCTTAGGAATGAATGTCGACAGGGAGATAGAAATGCTTATAGCCTTTTTACTTCTGCCCTCTGTATTGTAATACAGGTCGATTATCTTGTCTGCAAGCTCCTTAATAGCTTTTATATCCTCAAGCGTTTCGGTCGGCAAACCAAGCATAAAATACAGCTTTACGGAGCTGTATCCGCCCTCAAAGGCTATCTTACAGCTTTTGAATATAGCTTCCTCCGTGATGTTCTTGTTGATAACGTCACGCAGGCGCTGTGAACCCGCCTCGGGTGCGAAAGTAAGACCGCTTCTTCTTACACTCTTTATCTTCTTTACAACCTCATCGCTGAATTTGTCAATACGCAATGACGGGAGCGAAAGATTTACGCCTTTCTTATCGGTATATTCGGTTATATCGTTCAGCAATCCCTCAATGTCGCTGTAGTCGCTCGTAGACAGCGATGAAAGCGACACCTCGTCATATCCTGTCGTTTCGGTAAGGCTCTTTACCTGATTTACGATAGTTTCCTTGGACTTCTCTCTGAACGGACGATAGATAAATCCTGCCTGGCAGAAACGACAACCTCTGATACAGCCTCGAAGTACCTCGACAACCGATCTGTCATGGACTATCTGTGTATAAGGCACAACAAAGCTATCGGGTGTATAAACCTTGTCAAAGTCGTCTATTATCTGCTTTTTCACCTTTGCGGGAGCGCCGTTTTTAGGTGTTATAGCCTTAACAGTGCCGTCCTCGTTATAGCTTATGTCATAAAGCGACGGCACATATATGCCCTCGATCTGTGCCGCTTGTTCAAGGTATTCCTGCTTTGTACCGCCGTTCTTCTTGAATTTCTCGGCAAGCTGCATCATTTTGAGGTTGACTTCTTCGCCCTCACCGAGTACGAACAAATCAAAAAAATCCGCTATAGGCTCGGCATTACATACGCACGGACCGCCGCCCATTACTATCGGAAACAGGTCCTTTCTGTCCTTTGCGAAAACGGGAACACCCGCAAGGTCAAGCATTGACAGAATGTTTGTAAAGCAAAGCTCATACTGGAGCGTAAAGCCGATAAACTCAAAGTCCTTGATAGGGTCAAGGCTTTCAAGCCCGTAAAGCGGAATATCATTCTTTCTCATCTGTTCTTCCATGTCGGGAAGCGGCATGAAAACACGCTCGCACCAGTAATTCGGTATGCTGTTTTTGAGCGAATAGAGTATCTTTATACCGAGGTGCGACATTCCTATATCATAAGTATCGGGAAAGCAGAATGCAAAGCGTATATCTACCTTGCTCTTATCTTTCACAATTGCGTTCACCTCACCGCCGATATAACGTGACGGCTTTTGCACCTTTAACAAAATTTTGTCTAATTTTTCCTTAAGCATTTTTACTTCCGTTCCGTTCCGAAAATTTTTTGTTACAGAACATATTGTACTACATAAATTGGCTCATTGCAAGCCCTACGAGATGAACTGGGCAAGTATCAGATAAAATACAACAAATATGAGCGATAATGAAACACTTTTGCAACAAATGACGCAATACACAATCACACCCGCTGTTATCATCAGTGATAAAACTGCTCCGACAACCCTTTTTATGATTTCGCAGGTTCTGAGAGTAACAAATTTTGTAAGAATTATTTCAAGCACGCCGGCTCCGTCAAAATATCCTATAGGCAAAGCATTGAAAATACAGATTATCAGATTGACTGCACTGAATACAGCGACCGTATTATTATCGGGCGTAATAAAGTAAGCCCCCGCCAAAAGCAGATTTACAGCGCACCCCGCAGACAGAATAACAAGCCGTTTTCCATCGGGCAAGCTGTCAGTTTCGGCTTTAGTAAGCGCTATTCCGCCGCCGTAGAACGTTATTCTTTGCGGATAAACACCGCAGACCGCCATAGCAAACAAATGCCCGCCCTCATGCAATATACAGGCGATCAGCGACAGCACAGCCGCTCCGCTCGTATCGACAAATATCATGAATGCTACAACTGCAAAGAAGCTGAAATCAAACTTTACTTTCAGCCGTCCGTTATGTTCCATTCTCATTCTCCTTTTAGCCTTTTGGATAAGTATATTAGGAAAAACGAAAATAAGAACAAAGACTACATAGCATAAAATCAAGTCTGTGTCAACCGCACAGCAGTATAATAATATCGATGTTTATACCAATGAACGCATTCGTGAGCAATCGTATTATTGCGGCAGCCAGTATTTGTCTTCTTTACTGCTTCCGGATCAATCAGTACAGTTTTTGCTTTAAACGATTTTGTGTCGTATAATCCCACATTGGGATCGTATACTTCTACAGCGCCATCCGTAAAAATCGTCATTCCGTAAATGTCAAGTTCCTCTGAAAGACAAACATACCTGACATCCAGCCCCAGTCCTGTTTTTGCAATCTCCTCAATAGGAACGGGCATTGGATTCTTCAAAGCATCTGGATAGAACTGCTCCAGGAATTCCTGTGCAACCTTGTCATATTCGGCCGGAGGAATGTATGGTCCGTTGTAATCCATCATTCGCCTCCATTTCTCTTGTCAATGATCTGATTGACTTCCTGCCAAAAATCATCGCCAAGCCCTTGACTTTTTGCCCTTCGAAGTGCAACACGTGCATTGGGTAGGGCTTCATCCATGATATACTCAGGTAAGTCAGGAGAAACTTGTTTGCGCTCGCGCCCGGCAAGATCGAGCATTTCTTCGCGCTCTTCCTCGCTTAAATTCAAGACCTTAGCCAAAGCCTCCAGACCATCGATATCTGGTGGATTTCTCCGACCTTTGATAATGTCGGAAAGATAGGTTACGGATACCCCCAGCTTCTCGGCAATCGGTCTTAACTTGACATCCTTTTCAAGTCGTTTCTGTGCAATGAAAGCACCAAATTCACCTGCCATTTTGATTTTCTCCTTTCGCTATTACGCTTTTCAGCGTACTTGTATTATAATTGGTTCCCCGGGAAATGTCAATAGTTTTGCGTAATTTCCCCCTTTGTTATTTTTCGCTTGATTTCGGGCATTATTTTTGAATTAGGGCATTGCAAAATCAACCGTGGTGTGCTATAATGGTTTTGACGGTAAACAGGAAGGAGAAATTTACCATGCCACAACACGGAGGTAAACGGGAAGGTTCGGGTAGGACACCGCTTCCCGAAAGCGAAAAGAAAATCGCAAAAACAATATATATAACGCCCACTTTGCAAACTGATATTGAACAGTTTGCTGCTGGAAACAGCTTCTCTGAAAAGTGCATCGATCTCATAAGTGCGCAGATTGCCCGAAGAA
>CAVJKI010000088.1:0-7807 GCA_963649995.1 Sodaliphilus sp. | reverse complement strand
GCTGTATGTTTTGCCGTTATTACACGTTATATCAACGCTTTTCCCCTCATAAGCAAAAATGTCAGTCATTTTTTCAATTTCATTTTCATTACAATCATACAGTTTCCATTTGCCACCGTATCCGCCTGCTGTTTCCTTTGTATCGCTTTCAATAACATAGTTCGTTTTACCGTTTATGCTTGATTTATCAATAATAGTGCCGATTATCATATTTGACTTGATTTTTACTTTGTCATTCAATTCAAACATTATCACTCATCCTCTCTATGTACAGTTATGATACGTGGAATACTCTCAGAAGTGTCTTTTTGCCAAACCGTTCTAAAACGCTTCTTTTTGTCTACCCCTAACTCAGTAAATATACTAAATCTTTCAACACCATTATCTAAAACGACTTTGTCAACCGCCTTACTATAATCAAAGCTTGCCTTTAGATCCTTGTCAAGAAGTTCAAAGTCTGTTGGTTTGTAACCAACATCAAAAAATTCCTTTGCATGTTTTGCATTCGGTTTCAAAAAGAATTTATTAATCTTGTCAGGAGCAATTTCACATTCTTTATTCTCTATTATACCACTTTCCCCGCTGTTGTCAACCCCACTGCCGCTTGTAAATCTGCCTGTATGCGGATCGTGATTGTGGTTATACCTGAGCAGTACGCCTATCTCATCAAGACACCTCAGTTCCATATCGGCAAGGAACAGGTCGTACCTGTCGCTGTGGCATAATTCGATTATACCGAAATATCCTTGTATCAGTGTCATTTTATCAGCATTCCTATAACCACCGACAGCAGACCGCCTATAGCCCCTGCTATCATAAACTCTGCGTGATCAAGCAAAAATTCCTTTATTCTTTCCATAATATCCTCCTAATACTGCACGAACACACCGCAGTCGCCGTTAAGTATTTCCTGCTGAAGCAGATACACGGCATTTATCAGCGATACGACCATATCGACCTTACCTGCTGAGCGCTTTTTATTAACGTATTTGTTTAAATTCGTGTCCTCTGTACATCGTGCGTTGCTGAAATTTATCTCAAGCAGCTCATTTTTCGCAAAAACAATATTTCCCGTGAGTATCTGCTCCTTGAGCCACTTTGTCGGGGCGTGAAGCACGCTTGAATGCTGTCTTATCTCTACACACTCTATCGGATCATCTGCACTTTCGAGCTTCTGCACAGTGGAAAGCGCGTTCCAGCGGTCAAAGCCGAGCTGAGCTATTATAACACCATATTTTTCTTTCAACGTCAGTATGTAATTTTCTACAAAGCCGTAATCGATGATATAATCACCACACGCAAAACAGTCGCCGTTGGCAATATGCGTCTTGTAATTGACGTGCTCCTTTACTGATTTTTCTGCCACCTTTTCGGCTGGAATAAAGGCTACCACTTTAACATATATCTTACCCTCATGATAGCATATCATAGCCAGCGCGGTATTGTCCTCAGTCTGCGAAAGGTCAAGTCCGAGATAGACTATCTTGCCCCGCCAGAACTCGTCAGGCACGTCCCCAGAGCAGTTCTGCACGGATATAAGATCAACATAGCCCTCACTGCCTACGCCCTTATACTGAATATTACAGTGCTTGCAGAGAAAGTTCTCACGCTTATTTTCGTACAGCACGGCAAGCTGACGGTTGTCTTTAAGCTCGGAGAACAGATCCGCATTGTCGACAGCTACAGGGTTCGACTGGTACAGCACGCTGTCATTCGTCTTCCAGTCGGGTACAAGTTCAATGTCCGGCTCGTAAAGCAGTGCAAAATATTTCTTGCCGGAGCTGTACACCCCGTCAAGCTGTTTCTTTGCTATGTCGATTTCGTCCTTTAAGCCGTTATCATCGTTCGGATACTGTGTGGAGATCAATATACCGAGCTTGCTTTTAAGCGTTATCTGCGATGATCTCATTGCTTCAACCGGATATCCGTCCATAGCGCCGACTTCATCGGCAAGGAACAAATGCGCCAGCTTACCGTCAAGCTTATCTTTACTATATGCAAGCGGGGTGTACTCTGTGTCGCACATCAGACAGCGTATCTCAGACCGCATAATTTTAAAATGCTTTTCGAGAAGCGGCGAGGATTTTATGATTTTCTTGATAGCTACTTTAAGCTCACTTGACAGCTTTAAGTCGGGAGCTACAGAGAACAGACGGGAAAATCTCGGCAGTGTCAGCATAGCGATGATAAATATTACCGCCGCTGTGAACGTCTTGTAATTCTTTCGGGCAATTTCGAGCAGCCCCGTGCTGTAATACAGCTTGCCCTCTTTCTTCGTACACAGCACCGCATAAATAAACAGCAGGCTGTAATCCTCAAGCGAAGAATACATGTCGCACCCTAAGTCAGGGTGTCGTATTGCCTTTAGAAGTGCGGTTATTTTGTTCCATTCTGCTATGTCTACATATCCATCATCGACAGCTTTCAGCCATTCAGCGCACTGCTTTTTGACATATCTGCCGACCTTGCCGGAGTTGTCCTGTGATGCCCATACGGCATATTTATATGCACGGCTGTCTTTAATCGTCGTCATACTGTACAAATCTCTCCGTCGGGGCTTTGTATCCCATAAACGTTGCGTAGTCGTTCCATCTGTCTGTTATTTCGTACAGCGTGGAATATAAAAATTCTTCCTCAGACCGTCCCATAATATCAATGAACAGGTCACGAAGCTTTTTGAAATCAGGCTTTTCGCTTGTCGGCTTGCTTCCTACTATCGGCGCAGGAAGTGCGGCAGTGGTGGCGGTCAGCACTTTGTCCTGCAAGTATTCCTGCGGCAACTGTGCTGTTATATCGGATACTATTTCGGAACGCTGTGCCGGACTGAGCCCCAGCTCATCAAAGCAACACCGCAGTCCTGCTCTAATATAATCAAGCGGCAGAGGGAAAGTCAGCGCAAACGGGCTGATACCTTTTTCTTCTGCCTCAATAAACGATTTTATGTCATATCTCAGATACAGCGTATCTGTGATGTAAATTTTCTTGTTTAAAAGTTCTGTGAACATTGTTACTCCTTTTGGGGTATAAAAATACCGCTCCTAATGGGGCGGTAAGGTTATTAAGTTGTTTGTGCAATCGATTGCACATGGAATGTAGCGAATCAAAAGATTTTAACTTTCAATTACTTCAAAAAGTTCAGGTGGGAACAAATAATCTTCATCTAGTTCTGTCATTATGCGAAACCAACCCTTTTCAACTGATATAACATTGTATATTTTCCCTTTTTCAATTGCCACAAGTTCTTTACCAATATACTTTACTTTCATTCCAACCACTCCTTTATGAAAAATTCGTGCTTGCCTACGCTTTCACATTGCACCCAATGTACCTCTGCTTTACGTTCTTCGCCATAATAATCGACAACGCCCTTGCCTTTGCAGTGTTGCCAGTCCTTAGGCTTTCCGCCATAACGTTTTGCGTATTTATCTGCTTTACGAAATATAGTTTTTGAACCTTTCCCAGCAAAAACTTGCACGTCTTGTATTTTTGTTCCTTCTGAAAAATAAAAAGTATCACCAGTTTGCAAATCCATAATATTATAATTCTTAGCTTTTGCGCTTAGCGACTTTCCTATTTCAATATCTTCTAGTTTTATTATACCACTTTCCCCGCCATTGTCAACCCCGTTACCACTCGTAAACCTACCTGTGCGTGGATCGTGGTTATGATTATACCTGAGCAGTACGCCTATCTCTTCAAGGCATCTAAGCTCCATATTAGCAAGGAACAGATCGTATCTGTCGCTGTGGCATAGTTCAAGCAGTTCTATGTATCTTAATACCAAATCCATATTTCACCTATAGATAATTTTCGGGGCAGTTTCCCGCCCCGTCATATCTGTATTTTTTTACGTTTCAGCCACGATGACGCCTGAAGCTGTTGCAAACCATGCGTCAATAGTCGTCTTGTCTGTAACGGGGTCAAGTCCCTTTACACAGTACATATCAACACCAGTGTTAATAAGTGCCTTGTAATTCGCCTGAAGCGCCAGGCTGTTGAATGTTACGCCGTTTTCATCGGTCGTCTGTACATTTTCACCCTGTGAAGTGAACTTGCACTTAGGGAACTTGTACAGGTTCATTTTGCCGTCCGATGTCATAGTGCTGTAGATGCACATTACGTCGGGTACAACATCGTCCTTACCGCTTTCGAGTACGCCTGTTGTTGTGTTCACTCTTGCGCCGAACAGCGCTACTTCATCGGCAGAGTTGGTATTTACGATTGATACGTCAAGCGTGCCGCCTGCCTTAGCTACATAGCTGTCAACCTCAACGCCGCTCGCATACTGTGATGCGTTGTTCATCTTAGGCGTGTACTTTGTTGTGATAAGTATATCCTTAATTTCGACTACATCGCCGTATGCCAGTGTATCGGCGTTATCCGTTGTCAGCGGTGCATACGCAAAACGCTTGGTACACACAGCTGACTTACGAGCAGTACCCTGTGTTACTTTTGTCATAATCTTTATGTCCTTTCCTCATAGAGCGTAAACTCCATGACTAAAATTTTTCTGTTGGGATAAACATCAAACTGCGACAAATCGGTAGTGCCGGTAAAGACACCGCCTACATTTTCTATCGCAGTCTGCACTTTATCATACAGCTCTGCGTCTGCCTGCGGCGAGAAAACGCTCACAGACAACGCATACTGCCGTATATTTGCTTTGCCTGAGCTGTAGAGTGTATCTCTGTACGATAAATTGTACACCGCATACGTTTCCGGCTCTGTACCGTCTTCAAATTCGGGCATATAGCTGTAAAAATGCTTAAATACCGCCGAGAGTGCTGTGTCGATTTTCTCTGTTATCATCGTCAGCCCCCTCTCGCCAGTATCAGTTTTATGTGCAGGTCGCTGTCGGCTGCTCCCGTTGTTTCAACGTGATACCGCCTGCCATCAATCTCAACGACCGACTGACCGCTGTATTCACGTCTCCACATATAAACTGTAAGCTCTGACTTGTAGCCTGCTGTTTCGGCGGCATATTTCGCCGTTACGCCGGGTTCGTAAACCTTTGCGTATACAGTCTTTACCGTCTTGTCCGCTTTGCCCTGCGAGCCGTTTTTCTGCTCGGTAGATATGAGTGTGATTTTTCTGTTAAAGGTCATTTTCATTCACTCCGTCCAGCAGATTTACGCTATGCAGGGCGAGTATCTGAGCGGTCACTGGGTTATGCGACGCTCTGTCAGACGAGAAGTCACGGGAGGAATACATATCGTTTATGAGTACTAGGTATGCCACCGTGATGTCTTCGTATTCGTCTATCTGAATATCGTCAAGCCCCGTGTAACCCTTGATATAGGACTTCGCCGCTCCGGCACAGATTTCAAGCATTCCGTCATCGTCATCGCTGACACCGCAAAACGCTTTAATCTTTGCGCTTGTTACCTCGCTTAGTTTCACTTTTCTCCTCCTTTTCCGCAGGCACTACATACCCGCAGGAGAGCAGATCGGTCAGCACAGCACCGGCAGGAAGCTCACGCTCCTCGCCCTTTGTCATACTGACAGTGCCTGAAAAGTTAGTCGTTGCCTTTACTTTCATAGATTAGCCTCCTGTTGACGCCTTTTTTATCTTAAGAGCGGCGATCTTCTGAGCATTCTCAACCTTTGCGTCGATTTCAACCCAGGCAATAACGCCGACAGCGTGCTGTGTTGCAAACTGTTCATTGAGTACCTGGATAGACACGTCCTCGGAGGTCTTTACGGCAAGGCCGCTCATGTCACCGTAGTAAATAGCAGTCTTCTCAGATGCAATAGCCGATACACTGTCTGTCGTATATACAGGCTTGCCGAACAGCGTATAGCCCCACTTTGCCGTTGCGTCGGGATTGAGAATATACCTGCCTTCGCTATCCTTGAGCTTTCTTATGGCGGTTCTGGTTGCCTTATTCATAATCCAAACAGCGTTATCCTGATATACGTCGGGGATTGTTTCCTGTAAATCAATCAGTTCGTCCGATGTGATAGCTGTTGCCGATGCGGTTGTTACTGTCTGTGTAACGCCTGCGGCGAGACCGTCTATCTTGTTTGTTGTGCCGTTAATCAGCTGATTTTCGATCCACTTTGCCGCCGCAATGGCAACCTCGTTGATAACGTATGAAACAATATCAAACTGAGAATTGTTGATAAGAGACCTCGACACCTTAGAGAGTGCGCCTGCAAGATAGCCCTTAAGCTCAATGCTGAGGAACTTACCCGATGTGCTTGCAAGGTCCGTAAACTCTGTAGCATATGCCATTGATATTGCCTGCGAACTCTCGTCATAATAAGGGATTGAGAGAGTGCCGCCGAGTGTGTATCTTGTTGACATCTGATAGATAGGGCAGATGTCGATAACCTTACGGATTATCTTGTTTGCGATAGTCGCAGGAATAACTGCGCCGTTATCACTCTTTGTCAGATTAACGTCATCTCTTGTTTCGATGATCTGACCTGTACGGAGATAATTTTCAAAAGCTCTTGTTTCTGCCTGTTCCTTGTCGGTTGCGGCATTCTCAGGCTTTGCAGTGTTCAAATCAAGAGCGTTCTGCTCCTCAATTGAACGGATTGTCTTGTTCAGAGATTCAACCTCTGTCTTTATGGCATCGTAACTTGACTGTTCTTCAGTCGTCATTGCCCTTGTTTCGGCTGTAGCCTTATCACAAAGCTTTTTCATACCTGCGATAAGGGTATTTCTTTTTTCGATGAGTGCTTTTAATCCCATAATTTTTTTCCTTTCCGTCGGATTACTCCGACATAAGCTGTAAGATTTCTATTTCTTTGTTGTAATCGGGGATAAATTCCCGGATTTCACCTGTTACCTCGACCGTATCGTTTCCGGCACTGCGCTGTTCCGTCACGGTCGTTTCTTCGCCCCTCGCTTCTATTGACGTAGCGATATATGCGGGATTACAGTTCAGAATTGACACCTCGTGTAGTGTCAGTCCTGTTATCATTCTGCGCTGTACTCCCTCGTCGCACGGCTCAATGTGTGCCTGTGCGCCCGAAAAGCCGAAGCTCCACCCTGTCAGATGTCCAGCCCTGGCTTCCGCAATAACCTCTCTGTCGGTGATGTCGGCTTCTGCGTGCAGTCCTATACTGTCCTCACGCAGTTCAAGCGTTCCGTCTGTGCTATCAAGGACCTTGCTGTGATTAAATCTCAGTTCGACCCTCGGGTGATCCTTAAGACTTTTCGCAAACGTACCTGTTACGATACGTTCAACAAACGGCGTCGTCATACCGGGCGCCATTGACGCAGGCAGCTGTTTGCTGTCACGCTCGACAGCGTTTACATATCCGCTGATGTGCATTAGATCAGCAGATCGGATTTCGATTTTCATTTTCTCACTCCTTTCTGTGTTGTGGGTATAAAAATACCGCCCTTTTCAGAGCGGTATAATTATTAAGTTTTGTGCAATCAATTGCACACGGGTATAAGAAAACCGCCCTTAAAGAGCGGTCGTCATATTCAATTTACAGTCAGTTGACTGCCGATCAGCATTTGCGCTGCCTGTGAAATAAGCGGGAGTGTGGTAGCACCCGCATTTTTCAGCATTGCCTTTACCTTTCTCCACACTTCCGGCTCACGGATATTGTCAAGATACTCATGCCCGCTGTATGTGATACTGCTTACAGCACCGTCTATAAAATGTCCCGCCGCAAAATGAAGAGCGGCATTTATATATCCGGCTTCTTTCAGCTTCTCTATCGTATAAAGAATTTCATTATCTTCATACTTCGGGAGCTGTTCAAATATCGTTTCAACAGTCAGCGGATTTAAATTAAGCTCCTCATCAATTGTATTACTTTTCTCGACGGTAAGCAGCACACT